>PXDC01000080.1 GCA_003565135.1 Verrucomicrobiota bacterium | reverse complement strand
TGCCGTGGGAGACGCCCGCCACAAAAGATTCGCGCACCTGGAGCGTCCCGTTCGCATGCCATCCCTCCGAGATTCCGTGCAGCACCCCCGCAACCAGTTCCGAACGCGACTTGAGCGTTCCGTCCGGGTAGTGTTCGAGCATGACTCCGGTAAACGGTTCCGGATCGCCGTCGACATGAAGGCGACCGTCCACGCGAACCAACTCCGAGAGCAACGCCTCGGCCGGCGGCGGCGCTTGATCACGGGAGCAGCCCGAAAGAAAAAAAAGCAAAGTCAAGCCCCCGAAAGCAACGAAAGCCGGTTTGATAAATGAAATGAATTGCCGCGCCCGCCGTCCCTGAGTCGCGATAACACGAGTAAGAAACCCGTTCCGGCAATCCGCAATCCAAAATCCAAAATCCAAAATCATATTGCCTCCTCACTGCACCTGCAAACGAAAATACCCCGCCGGACCCGGTAGCTCTTCCTTCGCGACATCGACACTCAGTCGCCGGGCATCGGGAGCGAAGTAGCTGGCGCGAATCGTTCCCTCCTCGTCGATCTGCGGCAGGTGAAATTGTACCGGCGACCATTCCCGGAGATCCGTCGAACCCCAGATCCGGTAGCTGCGGCCATCGATTGCGAAGAACTCCAAAACGATCTCTTCCTCGCGCACCTCGATGATGTCCAACCAGAGGTTGTCATTGGGATCCCAGGGGTAGGTGCCCGCGATGTACTCCTGAAGATTGGTCATGCCGTCGCCGTCGAGGTCGTCGTGGGGACGGATGTCGGCCCGGGTCAGTCCGCCGCCGAGCATCGCGATCACCATGTCCTTCCAGGCATCCGGCAGCCCGTCGCCGTCGCTGTCAGTCCCAATCGTCAGATCGATCCGCGTTCGCTCGGCGGGTTGCCCCAGCAGCGCGTAGTCGCCCTGCATCTGGATGGGAAGATACGTGGCGCCGCCCGCCCTCACCTGAATCCGGAACGGCACGAGCGGCATCAGGGCGTTGGGACGATAGAGGTCGGGAGTAATGGCGGCGTCCATCGGAACCCGCAACCGGTAGTTCACCCCCGGCTCAAGGCCCGGAACAATCGTACTGGTGACCCGAATACCGTTATCGGTCACAAGAGTGATTGTCACATCTCCTCCCGCGAACGGGTTTCCCCATTGATCGCGCACGATACCGTAGATCTCATGGTGCGGCGCGGGCGGAAAGGCGAATGCGGCCAGCGGAAGGAGGAGCAGCGCGCAAACACCTCCCGTGCGAGAGACTTTATATTCAGCCCTCCAGGGAAAATGCCCGCGGAAACCTCGATTTGCAGCGCCGGCAAGATATTCCGAAATCCGAAATCCAAAATCCAAAATTCTCATATCAGTTCCCCGAATACGAATAAGTCACGAAGTGCAGCTTGATATCGCGCACGGTTTTGATGAAACGCCGCAGTCCCTCGTCGGGATCGCTGAGCAATGTGTCTCCCGGAATGACCAGCTTCCATTCACTGTTCCAGACCGAGCGGCCGATTAAACGATTGTTGGTGAATTGCGAGGGCTGCAGGGAGCCGTCGGAGCCGTAGAGGTCGAAACCGAAGACGTCCGCCGACGACACCGGCCGGAATGCCTGGTGTTTGCGGACGCTGAACATGTCCTCGGTCAGGAAGTCGCTCGACTGCCACCATTGCAGGGTCGAGAGCTGCGAAGCGCCGATGTTGAAGGGCAGCGGCACGGTCACGTCGTTGACCTGCCAGGTGCGGATCACGCCGGCGTCGCCGAGCGGCGGGCTGCGCATCGAGTCCGCCCCGACCGGTATAAGGTAAATGTAGGGCGTGGCGGCCAGCGCGTCGGGATCGAGCCAATACGCATCCGGATCGTCCGGCGAATCGCCGTCGGCAAACTCGACTCCGGAGGAATTCGCGCTCGGATCCGACATGCCCACATACCCATCGAGGGCGACTCCCGCGGCAAAAACCTTTGTCGCGAACGAGGTCGGGCTGAAGGCGTGGTCGCCGGCCGCGAGCGGGTGGCCGAAAAGATTGCGCCCGGGAGCAATGGTCGTGCTGAAGGTGATAACGAGACCGGGGACCGGGAAACCGTCGGCGCCGGCCTGCATGGCGTGACGCCGGACATCGGGGTCGTCGAGAACATTGCTGTGCCAGCTTGCCTCGAGGATGTCCCGCCAGTCGTCGTCGTTTTCCCGGCCGGGACGGATGCGATACCTTTCTCGCCGCAACGACACGGTCGTCCCGTAAGCGTCGGGATTGTTGAAACCGAGCCGACCGCGAAGGACGCTCCAGTCCGTTTTCATTTCGGCAAGGATGCTGGAGAGTCCGGGATCGCCGGTGGCGCTGCCGGCAAACTGGGGTTCGCCGTTACTCACGACACCGAGGGCGCGCGCGGCGACGATTCGGTCGATAAACGCCCGTCCCTCTGGAGTGTGCAGCAATCCCGTTTCGTAGTCGTAGGCGTTGGCGGCCAGGAACGTATAGCGGGCGGCGAGATCGAACAACGTCTTGTAGCGCTCCAGCTTTTCGTTGCGGAAGATGCGAAAGGCCGCGTCGCGGGTCCGGTGTCCCTGAACCACGGAAGCGGCCCGGCGCCGGAAGATCTCCCGCTCCTCCAGAATCCGGTCGCCCTGGGCGACGACCGCCCGGTAAGCGCGTTCGGCGTCGTCGAGCGCGCGCAGTCGCTGATTGACCGTCACGAGGTGCGTGTTCATCGCACTCAACTCGGACCCAAGCGCCGCCACCTGTTCCTTCAATTGCTGGTCGCTCTTGAGCGTATTCTCGATAACGTTGAATCGACGCCATTTTGCGAACGACTCCTGGGCGGCGGAAAAAGCCTTTGTTGTGATAAACTTGGCGACCTTCGTCCAGTCGCTCGCCGTTTCAATGGTGCCGCCGGCCGCCTTGATTCCCGCCCGCGCCGCCGAAGCGACATCGCCGCCGGCCGCGAGCCCGGCAATAAAATTGGTCGGGATCCCTTCGAGAATGGATTCCGAAACATTCGATACGGTCTTGGTTGTGACGGTGCTTATCGCCTCGAAAGCCTCGTACCCGAGCTCGACCAACTTCACCAGGTCGGCGCTTAGCATCAAGCGCCTTTCGATCGTCTCAATATCGTCTTCCATTTCGACGCGCGCATTGAACAAGCGGACCTTCCGAGCCAGGGACCCGTGACTGCGCTCGGCGTCGGCGAGCGCCTGCGACAATCCCTGGTGCGCGGCGATCAGTTCGGATACCGCCTGCTGGACCCGGCCCGGAGAGCGGCGATGCCCCGTCCAGTGCGCGGGTCTGTCGAAGAAGCCGTGCGGACCGAGTTCGTATTGGATGAAATGGGTATTCAGGATGTATTCCCCCTCCTCGAACTGGAAGAAATCGAATTCGGTAAAGAGTTTTTCCCGCCATTCGGGCGGAGTCTTCTGGATGTCGAGTTCGTAGATCCTCGTCTCGTCGCCCTGGGCAAGCCCGTGCCCGCCGGGCAACTCCGGAAGATCGACGTACATGAAGTGCAGGAGGTCGGGGCCGTCGTATCCGGAGACGTAGGTGCGCCCGGGACCGATATCGTCCGGATACGGGGTTCCATAGAGCTCGATCAGCGCGTTTGTAAAAGCGTGCTCCTGCTGCGCCACCGTCGTCTGGAAGTCGGCCAACGAGTCCTCCTCCGAACGCATCAACCGTGTGACGTCTTTGGCGTCGTCGAAGGCGGCGACGGCGTTGTTGAGGGCCTGGAGCGCCCGGTCGTAGATCTGCTCGAAGTGGGTTTGTCCGTCCGAACCGACCACTTTCAAGGGATCGATATCGAATGCGATGCCGCCCTCCGGCAGCCCGAGAGGGGTGAGTCCGGCCTCGGCGTTGTTGAGGTTGGTCTGGAGCATGCCCATCAGCACGGGCAGTTCGCTCAATTCCGGAACGGTGGTGCGGTCGATTTTCTGAATGCCTTCCCTCCCAGTATCCTCGGCCGGAAGGACGGCATTGCCGACCACCCAATTGAGGTACGCCCCCTGCCCCGTGCGCGTGGCCCAGTGGTCCATTCCCCAATGGCGCGTTCGGCCGGTCTGCGTGTTGTCCCGCGTGTGCGCGAAATGCTCCCATCCGGTGTCGTCCCCGCTCTGGAAATCCCGCCGCCAGGTAAGGTCGAAAATCTGCTGGCCCGCGCGCGCTACGGCCGCGGCGCCCGAAGCGAACTTGCGTTCGTCGAAGTAATCCACGCTGACCGGCTGCCCGAGAACCAGGACCGCTTCAATGCGCGGCACCCAGTCGAAATTCGGATTCATCAGGAGCGAATAGTAGCCTTTGACCGCCGTGAGGTAATGCCCGTAGGCATCCCCGTGTCCCTGCGGAAACATGCGGGCGGCGTCGGAGGCGTCGATGATTCCGGTCGGCTCGTCATCGGGCTTTTCCTGGATGTTGTAATTGATCGCGTAAATCACTTCGCCGGCATCGATGCCGCGGGTGTAGTTCCACACGAGCCGATTGTAAACCGGCTCAATGCCTACGCCGGGAAGAAGAAAATCATCGCGGCCGCGCAGCAGAGCCAATTCCTCTTCCAGCAGATTGGGAACCTGACCCCGGAATGCGAACAGCGACGTCGCGATGTCGCCATACGTCTGGTCGGCGGTTCCGATGCCGATCGTCGGGTTGGCGGCGTCCGCCCACGCTTCGTTGCCGACGAACATGTAGAGGTCGTTCAGATAACCCGCGGCGAGCAGGAGGGCGTCGTTGGCCGGCCCGTAGTTGATGCCCGCCTCGATGGAGAGCATCCGGCCGCGGCGCAGGACCGTTTCATAGATCTCGATGAGTCCGAAGTCATCGATCGTGTCGATGTTCAGCGCGATGTCTCCCTCCCATCGCGGTCCCGCCTGGGTCAGCATGCTGACGTCGGTGGAGACCCGGTTGTTGAACAGATCGTCAGTCCGCTGCCGGAATGGATTGATCCCGGCAAGAACCCGCTTAATCCAGCCCTCGGCAAGCATGGGGGAAGTCCAGGGGGACCAGTCGTCATCCGTCGGATTCTCCACATAAAGCGGGTGCTCCGGGTTGACCGGCCGGTAACGCATAACGAAGTAGTTATCCGAAAGGGTGCGAACATTGGCTCCTCCGAGGACGTACTGCGGCAACCCGGCTCCGAACGAAACCTCGCTCCAGTGCGCCATCCCCGTATCGACGACGGGCGGCAGGCCGTCTGCCGGGGCCGCAATCCGCCAGTCGTACTCGTATTCGTCAAACCGCCCGCCGAGATCGGCGCTGTGCCGCATCGTCAGTTCCTCACTCAGCGGATTGGTGGCTTCGATCACCTTGAGGTCGCCGGGAAACTGGAGGGGTTCAATTCGTATAATGTAAACGGATACAGGATCGCCGGACGGGGTAAAGGCCGCGCCCCCTCCGGCCATAAGCGTGACGTACCCGGTCCCCGGTCCGCTCGCGCTCATCGTATACGAATCGACGGCGGTGTTGTGGTTGTGAATCTCGACGACCTCGCCGATCCCGACCGGAACCGTCCGGTCTTCATCCGGAACGTAGAGTCCCGGAACATCCGGATCCTCGTGGAACGTCTCGACCATCGCGACCAGGCCCTCGACGGCCGCATTCCAGGAAGCCTTGTCGGCATCGCCCGGGGGGCAGAGATCGAGGATCGCCTGCAGATCGTCGCCGCGGGCCACATTGAGAAGCAGGTAATCGACGCCGAGAACTTCTTCGCGCAACTCGCCCTCGAAGACGAGGTGCCCTTCCTCGCCCCGGAAGGGGTCGAAAAAGAATCGCTCCACCAGGTGCGGCGGGAGGTCGGGAAAATAGAGGCGTCCCTGGAACCGGTCGGTGCGGACACCGGCGGGTAGATCCTCCAGGCCGACGGCGGCGATCGGAAACTCCTTCTCGCGGGTGGCATCGTGCAGAACAACGCTCGCGTTCTCCGAAGCGATGTCGCCGGCTATCGATTGCTGGTAAAGCACCTGCAGGCTCGATTGTCCGCGGACGGCCGGAAGTCCTTCCCTGGCATTCATGAGCGTGTCGCCCAGGCGCATACCGGGCGTACCGGCGGGCCAGAAGGGCCGGTAAACAATATCGAGCGAGGCGGTTTGGCTCGAGTCGGGATCTCCCTCGAAACCGCCGACCGCGCTCCCCGGACGCAAGTAGGGAACGATACTTCCCGCCGGCGGCGCATCGGTGAGACCGGGCCAGGCGAATTCCTCCCGGGTTTTATAGTAAAACCGCATGGTGAAACTGTTTTCCGGGCCGGGATCGGCGGCGAGGTACGGCGGCCGGGCGATGTGGGTGACCTCGCTTCCGGTGTAGGAGTTAAAGCTGTCGATTTCCATCTCCTCCTGCACCTGGACCGCTCCCTCCTCGTCCACTACAAGCGTCCAATCCATCTCAACGCTCGATCCATCCGCCAAACTGAACAAAACAAAACTCAAAGCATAATCGCCGGTCGCCTCGGGAGTCCCTTCCACGGCGGCACCGATAATAGTCAGCCAGTCGGGAAGCACCGTATCGCCGGCGGGCTCGAGCCGCAGCGCCTCCGCGTGTTGCGAGGCGTGAAACACGTAGCGGAAGGGCTCATCCGGCCGGACGCTCGCCGGGACGGGAGGCAAGAACTCACCCGATGCCGCGTCGTAGGTCCCGGCCTCCAGGGGAGGCGGGCCGGCATGCAGGCCGCGATAAACCCAGAAAGCGTCCTTGCGGTCGAGAATCGTGAAACGGGTATAATGAGCAAACGCGCCTTCCCGGTGCTCCTCCTCGCTCCAGTTGCCCGGAAGGTCACCGGCACCTTCGGCGCCCGGTTCCAGGTTGTAATTGAACGCCTCGGCGCCGATTCCCTCGACCGGAGGAGGCAACCGCGGAAGAGGCATCGGCGCCTGCAGGATCGTTCCCGCCTCCACCGTGTAATCAAAAACCCAGCCCTCCTCCGGCTTCTCCCGGAGAACGCGGAATGCCGTCATGTCCGGACGCCCGTCTTCGGCGGTGTATTCGATCAGCACGTACGGCTCGGACGAATAATCGTCACCTTCGACGATATTGAGGTCGTCCCTCAGCGCGTAGGCCCGACCGTCGATCATCATCGCGTGCTCTTCGTTCGGATTGTAACCGTGAAGGTCTGGATCGTTCCGGGTGTAAATAAGCCCTCCCTGCTCCCGCTCGCTCAGATCGCCGCTTCCCAGGTTGCTGGCGAGCACGATTTCGCGCGCGTCGTGAGGCCAATGGATGGTGTAACGCCCAATCACCGACGGCCAGTAAACCGGGTGAAACCCGCCGGCCTCGTCGGGCCGGTTCGAGCGAAACCACCAGACTTCGAGGTTGTTTCTTCCGGGAATGGCATTTACCGGGATGATAGCGCCCGGATTCGCCTCCTCGAAGCCGTGTTCGAACGGATCGAGGTACACGAACGGATTATAGGAATCGCCCCCGGCAACGCGGATGTGTCCCGCCCAATAGTCCTCATCGGGATCCGGCACGGGTTCCCCCTCGGGAGCATCGATGCGCTGCGCCACCTCAACCGTCTGGGTCACCACGCGCGGAGACCGGAAAACGCTCGGCAGGGAAAAGGTCCGGTCGTCCGGATTCCACGCCGAGAGCATCTTCGCCTCGCCGCCGGGCTCGCCCAGCATCTCCGCCAAACGCCCCTCCGCCCCCAGGGCTCCGTCGGGTCCGGTGATCAGATCGTCCGCGAGCCAGGAAAACACCCTTTCGAAGGCAACGTTTTCGCCCGAGGTGAACCGCAGCAACGTCCGGTGGGCGGGATATTGCTGTTCAAGAAAGGTGTAGAAGGCGAAGGTTTCGGTGAGCTTCGCCCGGGGCCTGTCGAGCGGATCCTGATATTGGATGATCGGCGAGTTTTCCAACGGCATGTCCACCGCCGTTTCCCGCGCCTCCTCCTCGCCGGCGACCGTCGGCCGCATGTAGTGGCTGTAGCGGCTGATATCATCGGGCCAGACCATCCTGTAGCGAACGAAGCGAAACGGCCATTGCAGACCCTCGATCCCCTCCTCCGTCCAGTGCATGAGAAAATCATTCACGTTTTGCGTCTCGCGTATGGCATACACCTGCAAACGCGCCCCTTCGACATGGTGCTGGAAGGCGAATTCGTGGTCGCGGCTGCGCAGAAGAAGCCTGGGCAACAGGTCGGAGTCGTCCGGAATGCCCTCCGGCCAGGCCGTCAGGCGCTCGCCGAGCTCCGCCGTGACACCGGCGGGATTGACGCGACGAATGACATCGACGATTTCCACGCCGAGATGTTGCCGGCGG
>PXDC01000176.1 GCA_003565135.1 Verrucomicrobiota bacterium | reverse complement strand
CGGGTTTCCGCGTCGAGGAAAGCGAACTGATCGATGTATTCCCGGCACAGGGTACCGTCCTCGCGGTAAAAGCAGGGTCCTCCCGATATCACGATCAGGTCTCCTTCCGGGCAGCGCTCCCCCACGTCGGAACAGGCCACCCGTTCCACCTCCGTCCACCGGGAAAAGATTTCGCCGAGCGTTCCCGTCGAGCGACTGCCGCAATCGACCAGGATCGCTTTCCGTTTTCGCGCTGTCATGGCATTCATCCGTTGGCTACCCGACATCCACCAACGCCCGCCGCTGGGTAAAAAGCAGGCGGCAGGAAATCGCGCGTTCCTCCAGGCCGGTCATGAAGGCCAGGACGCGGCGGTAGGCGCGGAGCTGATCGGCGTAGCCGGATTCGGCGGGATCGACGGGGGTCTTGGGATCGATTTTGTCGGTCTTGAAGTCGAGAATCGCCGCCCGGCTCGGCCGGCCGTTTTTGTCTTTTTCCACCGTCACGCGGTCGAAGGTGCCGGTCAGCCATTCGTCGTCGAGAATGACTTCGAAACTGCGCTCCCGCCAGACCTCGGCCCCCGTATGCGGACGGGACAGGGCTTCCCGGACCGGGCCCTCCCGCAGGCAGGCGAGGATTTCGTCGCACGCCTCCGCGGTCATGGGAATGCCGGCCTCCTCTTCCCGGAGGGCTCCGATCCGCTCCGTCGTATCGGTATCGAACCATTCGATACGGGAAAAAATCTCGTGCACGCGCGTTCCGTAATCCAGGCTCTTGCGGGAATCGAGGGAAAAGAGGCTCGCGGCGGGAACCCGGCGCGCCTTGGCCCGCGAGGGGGTTTTCCGTTTCCGCCGGGGGCGGCCCGGGAACTCCCTTACGGGCAATTCGGGCCCGGTGACGGCCGGCTGTTTTCCGGGTTCGATTCCCGCGTACCAGGCGGGATCCTCCGTCTCATACACGACCTCGGCGTCGACCTCCCCGAACCGCCGGCGTTCCGGCTCACCGGTGTTGAGGGTTTCGTCGAGGAGTTTGAGGAAATTGTGCGAAGTCGACGTGGCTTTGACCGGCTCGCCGATCAGGTACATGGCGCGTTTGGCGCGGGTCATGGCGACGTAGAGCTGACAAAATTTTTCGTAGCAGGCATCCGCCGCCGCCTCGGCATCGTACCGGCCGAGGACCTCGTCGTTGTCCACAATGGTTTTGGCCGGCATGTCGAGGACCCACTCGACCTCCCGATCCTCGTTGCGGCAGACCCCGAGACCCGAGCGGCGCTGGGCCAGTTTCTGCCCGCCCAGTTCCGGCAGAATCACCACGTCCCACCCGAGGCCCTTGGCCTTGTGGACGGTCATCACCTGGATCGCTTCCGGGGTTTCCGCCTCACGCAACGAATAAGAACCGAGGAAATCGACGAAATCCGCAATGGTGCGCTCCCCGGAACGATCGAATTCCCGCGCGGCGGCCAGGATCTCGTCGGCACGGCGGCGGGTAAAGGCGTCGAGGACGCCGAGCGACTCCAGGCGGCCGATCCACCCCTCCGCCGCCGCGGCGAAGCCGTCGCGGTGAACCGTCTCCAGCACATCCCTTGCCGCCGCGGCCAGCCCCCCGGGGCCATGATCCTCCGCCCAGGCTCCCAGGGGGGTCATCAGGAGGTGCTCGCGGGCGAACCGGTCCCCGGGGTGGGCGGCGTATCGAAAAAGGGATGACAGAACGGCGCCCAGGACATTGTCGGCGCCGGGACGGATGTCGGTCTCGGCCACGACGGGAAACTCGCCGTTTTCGCGAAGGACGTGAAGGATTTCCCGCACGGCGGCGTTGCGCTGGACCAGGACCGCGCAGGACAGGCCGCGATTCAGGGGATCGACTTCCCTCAAAGTCTCCAGGACCAGGGCGTAACGCGCCTCCGGCTCCGCCGCCTGGACAAACCGCACACACCCGGCCAGGTCCCGTTGGTGGGCGCGGTGGGTATCCCAGCCCTCACGCCAGCGTTTGACCGCGCTTTCCGGGAAGAGCGCGTCGAAAACGGCGTGAGCCCCGAAAACCCGGTTGACGGTCTCGATCACAGCCGGACCGGACCGCCGGGATTCGCTCATGCGACGCTCGACGATCCGTTCCTCGGAACCGCGATTGTAGGTGTCGAAAATCTCGCGGAAAAGCCGCACGTCGCCGTCGCGCCAGGCGTAAATGGCCTGTTTGACGTCGCCGACGTAAAAGAAACTCCGCCGTCCCTCCGGGTCCTGGAGCACTTCGTCGATCAGGCTGCCCAGGACCCGCCATTGGGCGTAGCTCGTATCCTGGAACTCGTCGAGCAGCCAGTGATCGTAACGGGCGTCCAGGCGGTAGTCGATGTCCAGCCGGTCGCCGTCGCCCCCACCCTGCCCGAGAACCGGCGTCCCGGCGTCTCCGGGCGTCCCGGAGAGCAGGATCAGGATGTCGGCAAAGGTGAGCCGCCCGCTCGAACGCACGAGTTCCCCGTAGACCGTTTCGTAAGCGCGCAGCACCTCGTACAAGCCGCGGGTCACCTGGAGTTTTTTCTCCAGCTCGGCGCCGAAGAGGTATACCAGGAGGTGCGTCAGCCCGCGGCACACCCCGCCGGAAACCCGCAGCTTCTTTCCCCCGATCGTAAAATCGGCCTCGCCCGCGTTGAGTGGGTCCCAGGCCTTGAGGATATTGCCGACCGGCGTATGCATTTCCTTCGCCCAGGGTGCGCCCGGTTTCCACGCCGCCAGGGCGTCGCGAAAGCCTTGCCAGGTCTCGCGCTGGCGGGGAGTCAGGGTCATCTCGGCGAAAGCGGCGTCCAGCGCCGCCAGTTCCTGATCCGGATCCACCTTCACCCCGAGCCAGGGATTTCCCTCCGGCCAGATGCGCGCCGCCCGTCCCCAGAGCCGTCCCTCCGGAGCCGCGAGAAAGGCCTGGTGGTGCTCGTCGACGAAGCGGTCCAGCAGCCGGGACAGGCGTTTTTCCTCGGTTCCCCAGGTTGCCTGTTTGAACGCCTCCAGAAAGTCCCGGCGGGCCTCCTCGCCGGCGGCCGGACGGCGGAAAACCTGCTCGTACACCCGCAGCTTTTCCACGCGCACCGCGTTCTCGTCCAGGATCTCCGGCGGGCCGGCCAGTCCGAGCTCGAAGGGAAAATTCCGCACGACCCGATAGAAAAAACTGTCCAGGGTGCCCAGTTCGAGCCGGTGCATGCGGGAGATGAGCCGGGCCAGCATGTCCAGGAACCGTTCGCGGTCGGTGCCGGGACAGTCGATGGCGTCCGCCAGGGCGGCGGCGCCGGCGTCGTCGCGGACCGCCCCGGCCAGCTTGCGCAGGATCTCGTCAAAAAACTCGCCCGCCGCTTTGCGGGTAAACGTCAGCGCGATGATGCGCTCCGGCTCCGCCCCGAGCGCCATGAGGCGGATGTACCGGTTGGTAAGCTGGTAAGTCTTTCCCGACCCGGCCGAGGCCAGGATCATCTCGTTCCGGAGCGGAGCGGCGTTCATCGGTCCACCTCCGTTTCGCCGGAACCGCCACCGAACGCCGCCGGCTCCACCAGTTCCTCGGCGATCCCGAAAAACAGCCCCTCAAAGGGATCGTACGCCACCGCCTCTGCCGGCGGCCAGAAGCGTCCCCGCCGGAGATCCGCAGCCACTCCCTCCGCGCACGCCAGGGCGGCCCCGTCGAGCTCCGGGCAAAGTTCGTCCCAGATGCTCACCCCCGTCTCGCTGACCGCCTTGGGGAGCGTAAAGTACCCGCAGGCCACGTCCTCTCCGCAACGGTCCCGCACGGCCCAGCGGTACAGGGGAAGCTGGAGACCGGTCCACCGGCCCGCTTTTCCGCCCATGGAAAATCGCGCGTAGTCGTGGATCTCGTCCGGGTCGTCGCTCTTCTTCAGGGTCGTCCAGTGATCCTCCCGCGGGTGCCGGTTCTTGTCGGAGGTCTTGTAGTCGAGAATCCGATACGCCCCGGTTTCCTCGTTCCTTTCGATCCGGTCGATCTTGCCGCGCACCGGGAAGCCGCCGATCTCCAGTTCGCCCCCCTCCCCAAAGGTCCACTCCACATCCTCGATGATCCACCCCTTCGCCCGCTCCAGCGCCTGAATTCGCGCGGCGTGGGCCAGGCGCTGGGCGGCGGATTCCTTCTGGATCATCAACGGCACCGAGAGTGTCCTCCCGTACCGCCCGGCCATGAGATCGTCCAGGCACTCCAGGAAAAATGTCTC
Organism: Verrucomicrobiota bacterium; assembly: GCA_003565135.1. Lineage (GTDB taxonomy): Bacteria > Verrucomicrobiota > Verrucomicrobiia > Opitutales > T3Sed10-336 > PXDC01. The sequence goes on along the minus strand of PXDC01000176.1, from coordinate 4,098 downwards.
GATCTCCCCGGCGTCGGCGCTCCGTTTCAAACGCCCGTCGCGCCCGAAGGCCTCCAGGACCGCGTGACAAAGATCGCCGAACTCCCCGTCGTCCATCTCGGATTTCCGCGTATCGACCGGTTCCATACGCAGCAGGTCGGACAGGTAAAAGCGGAACGGGCACTGCAGGTAGCGCCCGAACTGGGTCACGGCGACCGTTTCCGGGAGCCCGACCGGGCGCGGCGCCAGTTTCCAGGGACTCGTCCAGGGAGCCCGGGCGGCGGGCGGTGGAGGCGCGGCAAAGAGGCGGTCGACCCGGTCCGGGAGTTTTTCCCGGGCGCAGCGCAGGAGGAGGCTGGAGGGGCGCAACGGATCGCCGGCTTCGCTGGTCTTGCCGAAGATAATCTCGACCCGGCCGGTCTCCCGCCGGGAGCGCACCAGGCACTCCAGCAGGTACTGGTCGCGGGCGGTACGGTCGCGATTCTCCCGCAGCCCCAGCCTCCGGCGCATCGATTCGGGGACGAACGGATCGCCGGCGAGGGTTTCCGGAACGCTGCGTTCATTCATCCCGGTCAGCACCAGGTACGGGGCGTCCTCCCACGCCAGTTCGAGCCAGCCGAGGAGGTCGACGGCCTCGTCCGGACGTTCCACCTCGACGCGTTTGTCCCCCAGCAGCGCCAGCACCAGGTCCAGGCCGTCGGCGCCCCGCGGCATCGTCGGCGCCGCGGGCGAACGCCGCAACCCGTCGAGAACGTTCATCAACTCCCCCGCCGCGGCCGCGTAGCGGCGTTCGGACTCCTCGCCCTCGTCGAACGCCCGGCGACCGTGGAGTTCCCGCAGGATCGACGGAAGCACCTCCCAGACCGGCCCGCGATCCAGCTCCCCGAGCACCTCCCGGATCCGCTCGATGACCTTCCGGACCACGGCGGCATCCTTTCCCCGCTGACGGGCCAACCGCAACGCCGCGTCGAGGTCGCCGGGCAGACATTCCGCGGCAAAAGCGTCCCAGGCCCGGAGCAGTTGCGGGAGCGGGGGAAAGCCGCCGCGGGCGTCGAGGCTACGGAAAAACAGGGGCGAGCGCAAAAGCTCTCCGGCGGCGGAAAACGCGGGCGAGCGCAGGAGGTCGCGGAGGCTGCCGAGGACGACGTACAGTTCCTGGCTGCGCAGGAGGCGGCCCTCCGGATTGTAGCCGTCGATCCCGCAGGAACGGGGCAGGACGTGCTCCAGGTACGGAATCACCTCCGCGTCGGCCGCCCCCACCGCCGACGTGCGAGCCGGCTCGCGGCAGGCAGCCAGCAGTGCACCCGCCCGGTCGGCCTGCTCGCCGGGTCCGGCCGCCAGGTGAAACCGGTCCTCCTCCTCCAGCGGTACCTCGCGCGGCTCCCAGGCGTCGGGCCGGGGACGGCCCCACTCGTCAAACAAGTCGGACGGCCCGGCGTCCCCGGCGATTACCACCTCCACGGGGAGCGCCTCGCTCAACCGCTCCAACGCGCGCAACGCCAGCGGGAGCGGATCCGGCACCGCCATGAGGACGATCCGCTTCACCGGCTCGGGCACCTCCGGATTCCCGGCACAGGCGATCCGGGCCTCGTCCGGATCGCGCAACTTCGTATCCGCCAGCTTCCGGCGGTACCGCTCCTCCATCGCCCCCAGGTCGCGCCAGCGATCGCCTTCCGGCAGGTCTCCGGCCTCCCGCGAGGCCACGTCGGCCATGCGCCAGCCGCCTTCCGCCAGGAGTTGTTTGACCCGCATCAATTCGCGCGCGGTGCGCAGGCTCCAGGGAAAATCGCGTCGGTCGGGAACGGACGGAAAAAGCGCCCGGAATGCTTCCGGATCGATCTCCCGGAGCACCGCGGACCACGCGAGCAGTGACTCCGCCGCCGAGGCCACCCTTCCCCGGGGAAAGCCGTAGGTGACTAAAAATTCCGGCGTGACCACGACCGGCGGAAACACGGCCGCCCGCCTCTCCGCCGCCCGCACGGCCAGGGCCTCCCGCAGCCGCCGGCCGGCCTGGCGGCTCGACACCACCACGAGCACCGACCCCAGGTCGAGGTTGCCCTCCGCCCACCCCTGCGCCAGGTAGGCCGCCGCCTGAGACGGCAGGTTCTGATCGGGGGAAAGGAAATGACGCGTAATCGGCATAACTCACGAACCGGCGCAGGGTCGCACACGGACGCCGGGAACGGAAGCGAAAAAGCGGTTGTCGGTTGTCCGTTGTTGGTGTGACCGTGCAACCGTTAAGGAACCGGTGCTTCAGCTGGCATCCGGACGGGTCGTCCCCGTTTTTTTCGCGGCGGCCCTTACCCGGCGATCCCCTCCAGGGCCCGCCACACGTCGCGTTCCCTATCGTCCGCGATGTCCGGTACAAATCCGAATTTTCGATACAGGCCGACCGCGGCGACGCGGGCCGTGGAGGTCGTGAGGTACGCGCGGTCATGACCCAGTTCCTTCAGCCGTTGGCAGACCGCCGTCATGAGGGGTTTGGCCAGTCCCTTGCCCTGGTGTTCCGGACGGATTGCCAGCCAGTGAATGCGTCCCCACCGTTCGCCGTAGAAATCATCGCTCCACCAGGCCGTCACCGTTCCCGTCACCGCACCCTCGGGCGAAACCAGGAACACCTGGCGCCGGGACAGTTCGTCCAGGCCGTCGCCGAACTCCTGCCGGTGCAGCCCGGCATGAATATCACTGATCTTGTCGGCTTCCTCGTGAATCTCCAACCAGTGCCGCTCGTCTCCCCGACGAAACCAGCGAAGACGCCAACCCTCCGGGGGCGGGTATTCGGGAATGCCGTCGAGATTGTCGCGGCGCATCCGGATCCGTTGTCCTCTGTCCTTCATTTCCATTCGCAATTCACCGATTCCCGCATTTTGAACGGCTGAAACCGGGATAACAATCCCAATCCTACAACCCGGATTCCCATAGGCTCACCCGTTCCGCCGACACCGTTTCAGCGGAATCTCTCCTGCTCCCATAAGCGGTGCAAGAATTATTGCAGCGCAATCCCCGCTGAAGGCTTCCAGCGCCGCACGGTGCATATCCCCGACCTGGTCGACGCTCAGAAAAGCCGGCTCCTCGTTCATTGGGCCCGTTTTTCCAGCAGTTTCCGGTTCTTGCGCATGACCTTGGCCGAGGCGCGTTCGGCGGCTTCATCATCGGCATAGCGGACCTTCCGCCCGCCCTTGGCCCGGCAAACGCGCACGTACTCGAACACGTTCTCCTTTTCGCCGGGAGGAAGCACTTCGATCTCGGTGATGATATTGGTCGCCGTCATTACCCAATTACTATCGTCGCTTGAGCCGCTTTTTTATGCCTTGAACGATCCCTTCCGCTCCGACTTGGAGTATCCCGGGTGCGTCCGGACGTGGACTTCCTGCAGGTGGCGGATGCTCACCTCGGTGTAAATCCGCGTGTTCTCCAGCTTGCTTGTAGGGACAGCACCCATTGAGCAAGCTGGTCCGTCGGCGACGCGCCGCCCCCCCCGCTGAGGCGACGGCGGGCAGAGCCAGCGAAAAGCCGGATCATCGTCGCCCCCTTCCGCCCCCGCTGAGCGCTAACCTGCGTTCGCAATTCGTATTTCGACATTCGGCATTTCCCCCGGCCGCCTCGACCCGTTTCCCGAAAGCACCGGCATGTGCCCAGGATGGACTTCTTCCGGAGCTACCTCCGACCATCATGGTTTCGCTGGAAGAGGCTTGTTCCGTATTTTGGTCATCTGGTCCTCGGATCGAACCCTTGACAAAAAAGTGGTATCGCCGGTAATACTACTTAGTGCGGTATATCATCGATACGAACGTACTGGTTGCGGCGTTGCGATCTCGGTTCGGAGCATCTTTCGCTCTGATATCCGCCCTGCCTATTTCACGATGGAAATTGGTCCTTTCAGTACCTCTTTACATTGAATATCAGGATGTTCTAAATCGACCGGAGATAAGAGAGAGGTTTGATGAAACCGAAATCCTCGGGTTTTTGCGCTATATTGCCTCGCTTGCGGAACCCTATGAGATCTTTTATCTTTGGCGACCGATTCTGAAGGATCCGAAAGACGATATGGTGTTGGAATTGGCTGTAAGGGCCGGCGCCAGTCGAATCGTCACGCATAATCTGACCGATTTTGAGGGG
>PXDC01000373.1 GCA_003565135.1 Verrucomicrobiota bacterium | reverse complement strand
CGAATGGGCCGCCTTCTTCCGCCGTCACGACTTCCTGGTGGGCGTGAGTCTGGACGGTCCCCGCGAGCTCCACGATGCTTACCGCCGGGACCGGCGGGACCGCGGGACATTCGACGGCGTCATGCGGGGCATTGACCTGCTGCGGAAACACGGCGTCGCCTTCAACACCCTCACCGTGCTTCACCGCAAAAACGCCCGCCACCCCCACCGGGTTTACCGCTTCCTGAAGGAAATCGGCAGCCGCTTTCTCCAATTTATTCCCCTGGTGGAAAGGCGGGGAAACAAACCGGACACCCTGGCGGGGCCTCCCCGGGAGGGCGATTCCTCCCCGGCCGCCCACGTGACCGATTGGAGCGTCCGACCGGCCGACTATGGCAAATTCCTCGCCACCGTATTTCACGAATGGGTACGAAACGACGTCGGCCGCGTTTTCGTGCAGATGTTCGACGTTACCCTCGGGGCCTGGGCGGGCGCACCGCCGGGCCTGTGCGTGCTCGCCCCGAAATGCGGCAACGCCCTTGCCATGGAGTCCAACGGCGACGTCTATTCCTGCGATCATTACGTCTATCCCGGGTACCGTCTCGGCAACATCATGGAAACCGGTTTTCCGGAAATGATTCATTCACCGAAGCAGCGCCGGTTCGGCGTTGCCAAGAGCGCCGCCCTCCCGCGCTACTGCCTGGACTGTCCCTATCGTTTCGCCTGCAACGGGGGATGTCCCAAGCACCGATTTCTCGCCACCCCGGACGGCGAACCCGGGCTCAACTACCTCTGTGCCGGTTACCGGACCTTCTTCCGGGCGTCCGAACCCGGGATGCGGACGATGACCGCCCTGCTGCGCTCGGGTCGCGCCCCCGCGGAAATCATGAGTTCTCCGGCCTGAGAACCGGTCCCGGGAAGGCTACAAGACCCCCCGCTCCACCATCCGGTTGAGCCACCGCTCCAGGTCCGTGTGCAGGCCCCGGATTATTTCCCCGGAGGACCGGCGATCATCGGCCAGGGCCTGTTCCATACGGCTGTTGAAAATCCGCTGCACCTCCTGCATGCCCGGAGCGTAAAGCATGGCAAGCGAGGCGTCCGCCTCCATCGTTTCGGAGAAGGGGCGCATGTTTTCCGGCGGCCTGAGGCTGAGAAATTCCTCGCCGTAGGCGAGCTCCCGAAAAACCGGCACCGCCCTCTGGCCCTGCATGTTGATCCGGGCCCCCGCCGGGGATGCATAGAACTCGACAAAGCGCCGCGCCGCTTCCCGGCGCGGACTGTGTTTCCAGACACCCAGAGCCGTGCCGCCATGGTGATTCATGGCGGAAACCGGCCCCCGGGGAAACGCGGCGACATCCCAATCAAAAGTCGTGGCGCCGTCGAACTCAGGAGTTCGCCAGCGCCCGTCGAAGAAAAATGCGAGCCGGCCGTCGCGGAAAAGCTGATACGACCCCTCATCGGCAACAACCTCGGTCGGAACCACGAACCCGGTATCCATTAGCTTCCGGATAAACTCCAAAGCCGCGACCGCTTCGGGAGTGTCGATCGTCACCTCCGTCGGTTTGTGGAGGTCGTCGAAAAACCGGGCGCCGTGCTGCCAGAAAAAAATCGCGTAATGGGGCATGAGGAAGGCGAAATCGGTCGGAGCATCCGGGTTCCCCGCCCGACGGGACAACCTGGGCCCGACCTCGAGGAGAAAATCCCAGCTCAACCCCTCTTCGGGAATGACCACCCCGGCCTGCGCCAGGGCATCCTGGTTGTAATACGTGGCGCGGGCGTGACAATTGGTCGGCAGGGCGAAAATGCCGTCCTCTCGAAAATAAGCCGTTTCCACAATCGGCATAAATTCGTTTTCCCGGCTCAACCGCTCGTACACGCCGGTCAACTCCAGCAGAACCCCACGAGTCGCCCATTCATCATAATAAGCCATTTCCACCATGATGACATCCGGCGCGACATGGCCCACCATCATGGCCTGAATCATTTCCGGGTAACGCGAACCGATGGCCATCACGTCGACGGTGATATCCGGATTCTCTTCCTGGAACGCCCTCACCATCTTTTCCTCCGCCCTTTGCTGCTGGACCGACCCCCAGAAGGCGAAGAGGATCCGGTTGGCGTCCTCTTCCGCGGGACGGGTGCAGCCGGAAAACAAGGCCGTGGCGAACGCGCCGAGTATACCGGCGACCAAATACCGGCGCGGAAATCGAAAAAACGGGGCGGACTCAAATGACTTCATGGGAATGACCGGGAAGGATCCGGCACCGGCGGCAAAAATTCAACTTCATAAATGCCAAACTCACGAGGCCCCTTCCCTTCACGGTTCCATAACGAGACGGAAAAAGTGTCGACCGGCTCCTTCCAAGGCCTCCTGGTATTCGATTTCGGCGCCGTCGCCGGTGAAGCTCAACCCGGAATCTTCCCAGGTAACCAGGTCCTCCGACTGCTGCAGCCGGTAAACAACCCCTTCAGCCCCCTGCCAGACCAGGCGGATCATCGCTGTCCCGTCGATACGCTCGACCCCGATGGCCAGGTCCGAACCCGGGGGCAACGCAACGGGCGCCGCAACGGCGTAACGGATCACCACAATCCCCGACCCTCCCGCGCCGCCGGAGTTGGAAAAACCGAGACTCGAGGCGCCGCCCCCGCCGCCGGAGTTGGGAGCCCCGGGGAACCCGTTCCGTGCCAGCCCGCCGTCGCCGCCACCCCCGGACCCGCCGGTCCCGGGAGTGGTCCGACCGGAACCGCCCCCGCCGCCGGCGTAATACACCGGCGAGCCGGTCAGGGACGACAACCGGCCCGCTCCGCCGTCACCGCCGGTCCCGGGGCCGGCATCCCCGCCGGCCGAACCGGCGCCGCCGCCCCCGCCGCCCGCACGGTCTTCGCCGATGGCTTCGGTTCCCCATCCGCCGTCATGCCCGTGGCCGCCCGAGGTAGAGCCCGGTTGCAGGCCCGCGCCGACCCGGGGTTCCTGAGTGGTGGTCACCGCGGCGCCGCCGCTCCCGCTTCCCCCGTCGTAGGCGAGATTCTGTCCGCGGCCCGGACCCCCTCCCAGGGCAACGAGATCCATAAAACGCGACTCCCCTCCCGGCCCGCCCGCCTCGCCGGCACCGGTCCCGCCGGCCCCGCCCGCGCCGACCACCACCGCGTATTCGCCCGCCGCGAGGGTTACCGCGGTTTCGATCATCCCGCCCGCGCCGCCCCCGGCGCCGCCCCATCGGTGGTCGCCGCTGCCGCCGCCTCCCCCGCCGCCGCCCACGACGAGCACCTCGGCCGGACCCGATCCCTCCGCCACGTCCAGGGTATGGGTACCGGTTTCGGTAAAGGCATGAACGCGGTACGTCACGACGCCCTTGTCGTGCACCGTCACCGTGCCGCCCGTCGCCACCAGGTCGGTCGGCTCCGGAACCGGACGGGACTCGATTTCCACCACCGCGGCGACTCCGCCGGCGGACGCGCGCAGGATCGCCGTTTCCGGTTCCGGCGCGGTCGTATAAACCGCGCTCGCCTCCCCCAGACCGTCGGTGAGCAACGTCGCCGGACCGGCCAGCTCTCCCCCGCCCGCATCGATGGCAAACTCGATTTCCGCCGCCGGCACCGGGTTTCCCTCGCCATCGACCACCACCGCGGTCAGGGTGACCGGCGTGCCCGCCAGCGGTTCCGGTGGCCACACATCGAGCGCCAGGGAACCGGCCTGAGCGGGAATGGCGCCGTCCGGGGACATCTCGGGAAACGCCATCCGCACGAGGGAACCACCGTCGGCATTTCGCTTGTTGAGAGCCCCTCCCAGCGAACGCACAAGCTCGACCGCACCGTCCCATTCCTGCGCCTTGTTTTCACCGATGTACTTGCGGTACGCGTTTTTTTCGGTCGTAAAACGGTCGTAATAACCGGCCGGTTCCTCGTGGGGATAGGTCGCCGTAATAACCAGCCAGTTAACGCCATTCCGATCCTCCTTTTCCAGCGTCACCGTTCCCGGTCCCGCCGGATCGGCGTACAGGGTTCCGCCTCCGTAGCCGACGGAAAAAGAATGCATGTAGGCGAGCACGTTGAATACCGCCGTCTTCACCTTCATAAAATCGGAACGGAACTGTCCTTCCGGAGCTGATACGACGTCGAAATCGTTCGGGTGTCCGCGCATCTGCGTCAGCCCCTGGATTTCCGAGGCGAGGAAACCGAGGGGAATGTCGCGCGGAAAATGGTGCAGCGCCCGGTTGGGACCGTCGACCGGATGAAAAAATTCCGGCAGCGGTTCGTGCCGGTGGGACTCCCAGAAGGTCCTGGCCCTGTCCACCCAATCCGGCAGTTCGCCGAGACGGGCCTCGAGTTGCGCTTCATACAAGGATTCGGGGAGGACCGGGGCGCCGAGAGATTCCAGCACGAGCATCGAGTCGGCGTTCACACCCACCTCCTCGGCGGCCCCGAACAGACCGACCACCAGGGGATCGACGATCCACGGGCGCCCGGACCAGAAATCGATGGTGACATTCCGGCGCTGCTTCTGGGCCGGGCTCGCCCCCTTCATGTAATCGAAGTTCCAGACCATCAGTCCGGGGCCGTGCTGGGGAAAGGAGGCCTCCGGACCGCCGCTGTCCATGAAATACCCCCCGTTGACGGCATCGAGCAACGAGCCGTAGGGGTACATGCCGTGGACGTCGATCGGCATCACCGGGTGCATGGCCACCCGCCAGAACACCGCCCCGGCGGTCTGGGCCCGCCATTGCAGGTTGTGCCAGGCCCCGTCCGATTCGTCCTGCGAGAGGGCCGACAGGTTGTGGGTGGAACGGTGCTGCAAATGCCCGGAATGCGGGGCGGTCCCGGCAATCCGCGTGTGTTTGACCGTCATATGAGCGGTCGTTTCCAGGTTGAGGGTTTGGTTCAGATTGATAAACGCACACCGCCGCACCCATCCGTCGACCACGGTGTCGAAGCTCAGCGCGTTGAAGTGGTAGTCGTCGTAATCGCTCCGGTGATGAACAAAATGGCCCAGCCAATTCCCCATAAAGGCGATGTCCTCCACGCCGCCCTCCGACAGGGGCTCGAAGGCCCGCAACCGTATTTCGAACGACTCGAGCATCGTCAACTTAACCGGAGCCCGCAAGGTTACACGATCACCGTCGATGGCTTCAATCCGGTGGATCTCGCGGAGGGGCACGCCGTTGTCCCGTATCCGCGTCCAGGTGTCCCGGATGGACCGCGACCCCATGAAGAGCCCGGTGACGGCGTGACGGTCCCCCGCTTCCAGCACCACCCACTGCCCCTCCGACAGCGACCCGGGGCTGTCCACCAGCAGTTCCCGGCCGTTGCGCGGCACATCGCCGCGGACGGTCGTCAACACCGGCCCCAAACCCGGCTGAGGCGAGCGGAAACGAACCATCCATTCGTGCGGGCAACCGTTCACTTTGAACAGGACCGTCCCCCCCTTTGTGCTTCCGCTCCCCCGCAGGACGATATGGCTGCCGGCGACTTCCAGCGGACGCATTCTCGACAGGTCGGTGGAAAAGTGGAATACCCCCGGCGGAAAAAACACGACACCGCCACCGGCCTCCAACGCCGCGTCGATCGCCCGCTGTACGGCGATGGTGTCGTCGTTGCCATCATCGGGGATCGCCCCGTACTCCGTGACATCGAAAACCGGGCCGCCCGCATCCGGGACCGGGACTTCCCCGAAACCGTAACCCGCGTAGGAATAATCGAGAACCAGCGGCTCTCCCCGCCCATCGGTCAGCGGCTCGACCCACCGCCCCTCTTCGTCATAGTAGGCCAGGCTGCTGGAGCCACCCGCCGCGACGGAGACACCGGCCAGCGTCACCGCGGCCGCCAGAATCCCGGCCGCAGCCGCCTGTTTCGAAAAATTCGCTCCTGCCCCCTTCATTTCCATTCAAACCGGCCGGCCGCCCCGGGTTCCGTCCCACGATACCACGGGATTGTCTCCCCATCGAGCGCGCCGGCGGAAACTCAAAGCCGATTTCCGCGGCGGCACCAGTCCGCTTTCGTTTAACCCGTTGAAATAGGGGCTTGATCCGGCCGCGTTCCAAAGCCGAAAATACCCCGGGTCGAGAATCGGGGGCGCCTCCCGGCAGTCCTTGCCCCGGAAATCCATGAAACGCGGCAAAACCGTTACGATGAAACAGGTGGCGGACGAGGCGGGAGTCACCGCCGCGACCGTGTCGCTGGTCCTGAGCAAGAGTCCGAAGATTTCCGCCGCCACCCGGGAAAAGGTTTTGCAGGTCGCGCGGCGGATGGGCTACCGCCGCAATCCGTACGTATCCGCACTGATGACCGCCCGCCGGGAACGGGGCAAGAACCGGGCTTCGGCCACACGGCCGGTGCTGGCCTTCTGCACCGCGATCGATTCCGGGCGGGCCTGCCCGCTCTCCTCCGTCCCCGCCGACGGGTATTTTGCCCATGCGGCCGAACGCGCGACGGAACAGGGCTACCGCCTGGAACGCTACAACCTCATGCAGAAAGGAATGACGTCGCGACGGGCGACCGAAATCCTCTACACCCGTAACGTTTCGGGGGTCCTGCTGCTCGCGTTCCCCGACCTGCGGGATTCCCGCGCGCTGGAATGGAAACACTTCCCCCTGGTCAGCCTCGGCTTCGCCCTCAGCGCGCCCACGATCGACCGGGTGGCGAGCGATTATTTTCAGTCCATGATGACGGCGATCGAACAATGCCACCGGCGCGGGTACCGCCGGATCGGGCTGGTGCTCTCGGCCGACGACAACCCGCGGGTGAACCGGCGCTGGCTGGCGGCGTACCTGATGGAACAGCAGCACCTGGCCGGCCTGCGGCGCCTCCAGCCGCTGACGATGCGTCAATGGTCCGACCAACGCCTCTTCACCTGGCTGCGCCGGAACCGCCCCGACGTTATCGTGACCCCCTGGGGGCAATCCGTGCTCGACAAATTGACCGCCGGCGATTGGCGAATTCCGGAAAAACTCGGGCTCGTCACGTTGAACCGCAGCGATCCCGCCGGCCCGATTTCCGGAATCTACCAAAACCCTCCCCTCCTGGCCGCCCGCGCCGTCGACATGCTGGTGGGGGCGGTGGAACGGAATGAACGCGGCTTGCCGGAGTTCCCGAATTCCCTTTTCATCGACGGCGTCTGGAACGAGGGAACCACCCTGCGCGAAGCGGAAACCCCTCCCTCACTCCCGCGCCCGGGACCGGGAGCCGACGCCCCCAAAAGGGGCTCCCTTTCCATGCGGGAGCTGGCCGGCCGGCTCGACCTGCACGTCTCCACCGTATCCCTCAGCCTGCGCGACAGCCCGAAAATCTCCGCCGAAACCCGCCGTCGCGTCCAGGAGGCGGCGGCCGCGCTGGGGTACCGGCCCAATCCCTACATATCGGCACTCATGACGGAAAAACGTTCGGGTAAGCTTCCGCGTTTCCGGCCCCGCCTGGCCTTTATCACCACGTTTCCCACTCCTGATGGCTGGCGGCGCTGGACGCCGACCCTCGTCGACTGTCTCGCCGGCGCCCGCGCCCGCGCGAAGGAAAAGGGATTCCGAATCGACGAGGTCTGGCTGCCGCCCGGGCAGGGACGGGACGAAGCCTGCGCCGAGGACCTGCGCCGGCGCTCCGTTCAGGGCCTGATGTTCGCCCCGCTTCCGTCGACCGGACTCCGCCTGTCGATTCGCTGGGAGTGGTTTTGCATGGTGGCCGTAAGTTTCACCTGGAACTGGCCGTCCTTGCACCGGGTGGTCAACGATCACTACAGTTCCATGCGCAGGGCCGTGCGCGAATGCCACCGGCTCGGCTACCGGAGGATCGGTCTCGCCTTGAGTACGAGCGCCACCGCCCGGGTGCAGAATCGTTGGCTGGCCGCCTACCTCATGCAGCGAAGGGAATTCGAGGAACTCACTTCCCTGCCCCCCCTGGTGATCGAACAGTGGGAGCCGGAAGCCGTGGCCAGGTGGCTGAAGCGCTCCCGGCCGGAGGTCATCGTCGCCCCCAATACCGACCCCCTCCTCCCCTGGCTCCGCGAATGGGGATACGCCGTTCCCGGCGACATCGGGTTCGTCAGCCTGAGCTGTCCCGGGAGGACCGGTCCGGAATCCGGCATCTACCAGAATGCCCGGCTCCTCGGCTCCCGGGCCACGGACGCCCTGGTCGACCTGGTGGAACGGAGCGAATACGGCATCCCCGCTCACCCCAGCACCCTCATGATCGACGGGGCGTGGGTACCGGGACGAACCGTCAATCGCCGTTGACACCGTTCGCGCATGATGTCTTTTAATCGTTCCATGTCCCCGACCTCACACCTCCCGATCCCGATCCCCCCCGCTACCCGGCGCATTGCCGCCGCCTGCCGCACCGTTCACCCGCTCTGATTGCGGGCCGCACATTCATCCCGTTTTT
>PXDC01000138.1 GCA_003565135.1 Verrucomicrobiota bacterium | reverse complement strand
CGGGAGGTGGTGGCGGAAAGGTTTTCAGCCGGGGACTTTTTGAGATGGGTGACCATAAGAATTTTCAGCGATTCTTGCGGTTGGTCACTCAGCGTCAAGTTGTCTTAAGTCAAATAGTTGTGAAAATTAATCAGCTGAGGAAGGCCGCCATTCGGAATGGCGCCCATCCGGGGTTCGGGATCGGGAGCAGCACGGCTTCGAGCCGGAAACAACCCGCTGGAAGCGTTTTCTCCGTCGGGCTTTTCCGAGGCATGGCCGCCCATCGACCGGGAGTAAAGGACCGCGAGCGGCGAAACCGGTTGAGGTCTCAGGGGGCGCTTGCCGGCACCGGTGTGAAGCGCAGGGTTTCTCCCGGGCGGGTTCGGCGTGTGAACCAGTACTGCTCGTTGGGTTCGACCCGTTCCTGATTGAGGCAAAACGCCGACCCCATATTGGGATCGATACGCAGGACGCCACCGTACGGACTGGTGACCGAGATCGATTCCCGCCGTCCGTCCCTGACCCGGCCGCTGATCCGGAATCCCCCCTCCGCCCGAATGTCGGTGAACGAATAGTCGCGCCATTTGCGCGGTATCCCCGGAAGAACGCTCAGGACGGTGCGCAGCCGCCCATCGCAGGAGCAGCGCCGGCATTGAACGAACAGCTCCATCACGGCACTCAGCACGCCCATGGCGCCATCCACCTGCATTCGCTCCCCCCAGCGCCGGTCTTCGAGTTCGCGCTCGTCCCGGTTCGTAAGCGGGAACGGGGCAAAAACGGACGAACCGGGGAAGTCGCTGTCGATGAGGGAACCCTCGCCCACGTTGGTGAACACGGTGCTCCAGTGACGCAGGGAGGCGACGGCAGCGTCGATGTTACCGCAGCGGCTGTGGATGAGCGCGGCCCAGGGAAAGGACCACCCGACCCAGGCGCCGGTCCCCTCCCGTATCCAATGCCGCAGGGTCGCCCGCACGTTTTCCCGGTGCGGCGGATCAAAAGGATCGACGGTGGCGAACGGGTAAAGAAAGGCCAGGTGGGAGTGATGCCGATGGGATTCGATCAGGTCCATCCCCTGCCACAGCGCGATCCTGGTCTCGGAACGTTCGGGGACGGAAGGCATGAGAGGGGCTTCCATCAGGGTGTAGGGGGGAAGCCGGTCGAGCACCTCCCTCCAGCGGGGATCCGGCCGCTCGCCGGTCACCTCGGCGCATTCCGTAAGCAGTTGTGCCGTCATGTGACAGGCGGCGAGTTGAAACGTGGCATTGGGACCCCAGGCGTCCATCCGGTTGCTTTTGAATTCGGGACTGACCGATACCGGAAGGCGCAAGCGGGGTCCGGCCGGGGTGTCCTCCGATTCGAGCATAGCCCGGAATCCTTCGAAAGCCCCTCGCAGCAGCGGACGGGCTATGTCATATAACACCGTTTCGTCCGTCGTGTACCGGTAATGCAACCACGCCAATTGGGCCACCCAGGCAGTGCAGGCGTGGTCGATTGTTCCGGTCCAGAACTGTCCGATAACCTGGCACCGGTCGTCCACGGCATGTGGAAGCATGAGCGCGTCGTTGTTGTCGCCCGTTTCGAAAAACCGTGCCGCGTAACGCTTCAACCGGGGCATCCATTCCCGCAAAAGGCGCCACAGGGGGTCGAGGTGATCCGTCCGCCCCAGGGCCAACGCGGGCCAGTAGATCATCTGAAGATTGATGTTGAAATGGAAGTCGTTCGACCAGGGAGGCATGGTGTGGTCCTCCATGAGGGCACCCTGCAAGGTGCAGGCGAGACCGGACGGAGCGGTCAGGCCGGCGAAGGTGTACAGGCACCGGTCAAAGCTTCTTTGTATGATCCCGTCGGGCACACATATGGCCGGAGTCTCCGCGGCGTAGTCGCACCACCAAAGCCCGGCCCGTTCGTCGAGGCGACGGCAAAGCGATGGCCCGGCCCGCGAAACCCGTTCGACGACGCTTGATTTTGCATCCGAACCGAGTCCGGTTGCGATGGCCAGCCGTCCCGGAGCGAGCCGGGCCGCGAGGGCGAGGGGTTCATCGGCGGGCAGCGACTGAACGAAACCGCGCACCTCGATCCCGTCATCGCCCGGCAGAGAAAACCGTTCCGGGGGTTCCAGGCCCCGATCGCGGAACTTTTGAAAGAAGGGCGGATGGGCGCCTGCGAGCTCGTAGGCCGGGACAACCGCAAACTCGGTACCGCCGGCCCACTCCTTCGGGAATTCGACCCAGGCCAGGTCGTCGTGCCGGGAGTTGATGGCCTGGCGGATCCGCAACTCGGCGGGACCGTTCGGTGTATTCAAATCAATACGACAAACGGCGGAGGTCATCGAAATGCGGGCCCGGACCGGGATCACTTTCGGCGGCAGCTTCAGCACGACGCGACCCCCGGGAAGCTGCTGGGGGCGGTCCACGGGTGCGTCGGAGGCGAACGCTTTTTCGATTGTCGCGGTATCGCCCGATTCAAGCAACCGGCGCAGCCGCCGATAATTTATCCGGGAATCGAATTCCCCGCCGCCGCGCCGATCCCAGAAGCCCGCCCGGCCCACCGTGATCATGAGACTCCACGGACTGTTTTCCGCCGGTCTCGGCGCCCACAGCAACAGGCCCTGAAGCCCGTTGGCCAGGGGTACGCCCGTATGGGGACGAGGCAGGGGAAACCGCCAGACCAGATCCGTGCGCCGCTTCCCGACCGGGTCGTTAACCTCCTGTCCGCTGCCGCCATTATCCTTCATGGGATTTCCCATCAGCCTCCCATCGCTGCGAACGGGGCTTTCCCGTGACGTCGCGCCGCGAGGCGGAAAAACCAGCCTTGCAGGAGAACGTTCGCGATTCAAACAAAAGAATCACCGCTTCCATGGTGCGCGGCACCGGGTTCCCGTTGGAGCGTATCCTGTTTTTTGCTTGTCATAATCGGCTTTTTTCCGATGATAATAGCGGTTGTCTCCCGGCGAGCGGATCAGACGTCTGTCGCGGATTCAACGGGAAAGCAGGTAACCTCAACCAAGGAAGAATCATGAAGTATTCACTCGCAACCCTTCTTGCCGCGGCCATGCTGCCACTGGTTTTCGCCGGCGCCGAAGAAACGCCCACGCTCCCCTACCACGGCAACGGTCACATCATGTTGAACGATTGCTGTCTGGAATGGGGCGATATTGGGTCCATGGCGGCCCCGGCGCAGATCGCGGTCATCGAGGGCAACCTGAGCACCGAGGCGCCCTTCACCTTCCGGCTCAAGCTCCCCGACGGATACAAGATACTGCCCCACGTTCACCCGGCCTACGAGCGGGTTACGGTTCTCTCCGGAACCCTTCATTTCGCGCACGGCGAAACCTTCGACCGGGAGAAGACGATGGCCTTGCGGCCGGGCGGGGTCGCGATCATGCCCCCGGGAGACCCCATGTTCGGATACGCCGAGGGCGAAGTGATCATTCAGATTCACGGCAACGGACCCTGGGGCATCGAATACATCAACCCCGAGGACGATCCCCGCAATTGATCGCCCTCCTTACCGGAGCCGGGAGGGAGGACGGGGTCCTCCCGGCCCGGGCTTCGCGGATCGCGCCGGCCCCGCGCGAAAGCGTTGGCGTTTTCCGTCCCGGGCCTCAGGCTAAGGTGGATGGGAAAGGCGCTCGTTCCATTTCAATACCGCCGGGGGATCTTTCTCCCGGAGCTGGATTTGTGGCTGGATCCCGGGAGACGAACGCCGTTCGCCTTTGTCTCCCATGCCCACGCCGACCACGCGCGGCGGCACGACCGGGTGCTGGCGACACCGGCAACTCTCGATTTGATGCGGGTGCGGCGACTGGTTCGGGACGACGCGACGGCACTGCGGTTTGGCGAGGAATACGAACTGGAAGGCGGCCGCATCGAACTCTTTCCGGCGGGGCACGTCCTCGGTTCGGCGCAGATCCGGGTCGTGACCGATTCGGGATCGCTGGTGTACACGGGCGATTTCAAACTACGCCCGGGACGTTCCTGTGAGGCCCCCGAAGTGCGTCGGGCGGATGTATTGATCATGGAAACCACCTTCGGAATTCCCCGCTATCGCTTTCCGCCCGCCGAGGAAGTGGTGAAGGAAATGACAGCCTTCTGCCGGGAGACCCTCGATGCGGGCGCCCTTCCGGTCCTCATGGGTTATTCCCTGGGTAAAGCCCAGGAAATCCTGGCCGCCCTCGACGGGAGCGGCCTCCCCGTTTCCGTGCACCCCTCCATCGAACGCATCACCCGGGTTTACCAGGAGCACGGACGCGGATTCCCGGAATGGGAAAGCATGGACCCCGATTCGCTCGAGGGCAAGGTGCTGCTGATTCCGCCCTCCGCCCGAATGCCCAGGCTTCCGGCGAACAAGGCGGTGCGAACGGGAGTGGTCACGGGTTGGGGACTGGATGCCTCCGCGCGCTACCGATACCGTTGCGACGCCGTTTTTCCGATGTCCGATCATGCGGGCCACGACGACCTGCTCCGCTACGTCGAACAGGTCCGGCCGCGGGTGGTTTATACGCTTCACGGGTACGCGGAAGCATTCGCCCAGGACCTGCGGAGCCGCGGTGTCGAGGCGTGGTCGCTGATTTCACCCAATCAACTGGAGATGCCCTTTGCGCGGGGCGACGTGAACTGACCGTGGAAATCGATTTTGTCCAGGTAACCTGCCCGAGCTGCTTTCAAACGTTTACCGTGGCGGCGCCCGCCTTGAGCGAGCTTCCGGCCGAGCTCGATTACGACTGCGAGGTTTGCTGCCGGCCCATGATCCTGGAGTTCCGGAGCGACCTGGGCGAAGTCCGGGCGGAGGCCCGCGGGCTGGACGATTAACGCGAATCGACCGATTGGCGTATGGCATCCACCCGCTCGCGCGCCGCGGCCGCCTCCGGCCAATCTACCAGCAACGCCTCCAGCCAATGCAGGATCGTTTCGTAGGTGCGACCGTAACGCCCCTCGAACGACTCCGGTTGCCGTTCGGCGAAGGCGTCGATTTGATCGAGCAGCGCTTCGTCGCGGGCCAGGGCCAGGACCACGAGGAGAAACCCGTGCCGGGAAATCCGGTTGCCGTCCTCGTCCCGCCACTGTTCGGCGAGAGGGATAAGCGATTCGGGGCCGCCGAGCGCGTCGACCATGTCGAGCACCGGCGCCTCCACCCGCGAACCGTTTATGCGACCGGCGTTGAGCCAGCGAGGAACCACGGAAAAGAACGGTTGCACCACCCACATCTCGGGCGAAGGGTTTTCACGGAACAGGTAATCCGCGAGCAGGGCGTGGGCCTCGTCGTCGTTTCCTTCCTCCCGGAGCGTTTCCATCAGCCGCAGTCGCATTCCTTCGGTAAAATGAATCGGGTTGATGCCCACCCCCCTGGTCCAGACCTCGATGGCATGCCCCGTTTGCCCCGCCTGCCGCAGCCGTTCTCCCAGGGGTTCGAGAAAATGGTTGGTGGGTTGAAGGCCGTAAAAATCGTCCATCGACCGGGCCTGCGGGACCTCCCAAGGCCGGAAAAAGGCCGCCAGCTGATCCAGCGCGCCGGCCGCTTCATAACCCTGTATGAGGTAATCGCTGAAAACCAGGATCTCCGGCGCATCTTCCCGCAGAAGCACGTCGTAGACGGCTACGGCATCTTCCGCGTACTCGTTCCGCTGCAGCCAGCGGGCGTATTCCAGCCGTTGCTCGAAATCCCCGGTCCGGAACTCCATGGCTTCACGCAAACGTTCCCGCTGCCCTTCCCGGCCGGCGGCATGGGTCCCGTAAGGCGCGGCCTCGGCCTGGAGCAAGGCAACGAAGTACGCATTCGGCGCCAGCTCCCGCGCGGATTCGAGCCATTGACGGTAGGACGGCAACTCGCCGGCCGCTTCGAGGAGATTCAAGGCTTCCCGGCGCATGGGGGTGCCGATGCCGAAGGAACTTTCGGGCAGTTCCATCATCAGCGACGTTCGGGCCAGCGCCGCGCCGCGATCCGGTCGCCCGCTTTGCCGCAGGTAAACAAACAGTGCCTCGCGAAAGGGGTCCCGCGTCTGAAAACCGAGGTCGTCCGGCGCCACCCCGGCCAGAAGGGCTCCCGCCTCATCGATGAAATCCCGCTCCAGCAATTCGGTGGCCCAGCCAATTTTTTCCCGGTCGGAAGGATCGCCCTGGACAAGATTCCCTGCCGCTTCCGCCATGGCGGGAGCATCGTCGGTTTCCCGCGCCATGAGAAAGCGAAGGGCTGCCCGCTGGAAAGCGCTCGACCGGTCCTCGTCCAGATGGGCCAGCATGGCGTTGGCCTGTTCCACTCGCTGGTCGCGGGCGGACACAAACGCGGAAAGGTATTGCACGTAGGGATCGCCGGTTTCGCGCGCGGCCTGGGTCAACGCGATACGGGCACCCATGGGGTCCCCCCGCCACCACATGAAGCATGACTCGAGAAACCTGAGGTTTCCCCGATCCCGGGGCGGATGTCGATCGGCCGTCGCGTCGATGGCCCCGGCCAACAGGTAAAACCGTTCCTCCCCCAGGAAAGGGCCGACCGCCTGGTAGATCCCCTCCATGGTCTCACCGTCCCAGAAAGGATTTTCCGGGGGATAATAATCCGCGTCCCACCAGGCGAGGGCGGAAAAGAAAGCATTCCCCGACGAACCCGCCCGCGCGTCCAGCGACCGGAGGTAATCCACGAGGTACCCCGAGGCCGACTCGTCATCGCCCTCCTCGAGATGCCGGTTGGCGAAATAGAGGTGCAAGCCCTCCTCGCGGTCGCCGGCAATGAATTCGCGTCCTTCGGGTGATTCGCGCAGGGTGGTGAAAATCTCCTCGGCCGCCGGAACGTCATCGATCTGGAAGGCGAGGTTCAGTTTTTCCCACAACCCCTCGGGATCCCCCTCCTCCGCCAGGGCGTCGAAGCGCAATTGACCCGTGCGCAGGGCGCCGTCCCGGTCGCCCAGGCGATTGAGAATGTTCATTTGCTGGCGGACCGCCGCTTCTTCGGACGCCTCGTCTTCGGCGAGGCGTCCGGAGACCCGGACAACGGCGTCGATCATTCGATCCCGAAGCTCCGGAAACGCTTCCAGCGCGTTGGCGTGACGATTGACGACTCGGAGCACAAAACGATCGGTTCCCGGGTCCGCCGGGGCCGAGGCCAGGTAATCCTCGATCTCATCCACCAGGTACCGGGGAGCCCCGGCGATACCCATGGCGAGGATGCGCTCGCCGTGAGACAGGTCGGTTTCCGCAAGCTGACCGGCCAGGTCGTCCAGGAAGGTTTCCGGGTCCCCGTCTTCGAGCGCACCGTGTTTCAGGTAAAGCAGCGCGCCGTCGCGCGCCTGGGCCAGCGATTCCGGGTTGAAGCGGTCGGGCATGCCGAGAAAGGAGTAGGCCAGGTTGCCGTCCGCCCCAAAGCTGTCCGTGGCCAGCGCGAGGTTGTACATGGCCGCGTAGCGCGAAAAATGGGCCCGGTTCAGGCGGGGAAAGGCCGAGGCCACGGTCTCCCGCGCCTCCTCGTCGTCGAGGCCCACGACCCGCTGAAAGTAGAACCGTGCGGCATCCCTGTCTTCCCGGAAGAGCGACCATTCACCGAGCGCGAACAAGGCCCGCCACTCATCGGGCGGCGCGTTTTCCGCCTCCGCCGCCAGGCCCTCCAGCAGGTCCAGTTTATCATTGCGGAACAACTCCGGAAACAGTTCCCGAACGGAGAACAGGGTTTCGCCGTTGGCCTCCAGGGAATCCCGAAACATCTCGGCTTCTCCCTGCCGGGTGAGCACCCGGTAGTGATCGAGAACGTGAATGTGCTCGCCCGACACGTCCGCCATGGCCCGGCTGAACCGGAGAATGCCCTCGTCGTCCCCGATCTCGATCGCCAGGTCCCAGAGACGGTCGATCAGGGCCACGTCGTCCGAATTCGCTTCATAGACGGCCCGGCGCGCCGCGTACTCGGCTTCCAGATCGCCGAGCACGGTGTGCATTTCCGCCGCGAATGCGTCGCGGTGCCAGGGAGTCTCCCGCTCCGCGGCGGCATCAAAGAGGTCGGTTAACTCCCCGGTCCGGCCCGCTCCGAAATAGGCGAGGGTCAGCTGGGGGATGGACGCGAGCCGGTCCTCGAAGGATTCCGCGGTTTCGAAAGCCTCGCGGTTATGCTCCGCCGCCGGGTGCATGGACGGCACCTCCGGTAACGCCGCCGGGAGCGGCCATGTGACCGGGGCGGAAACGGCGAGAAGCAGCGCCGCCCAGGACAGGAGGCCTTTCCTCGTCGGGACCGTCGTTCCGGCGCCGCGCGGGTCATAAACCGGGGAACGATGAGAAAGCGGGCGGGCGCACCGGAAACGGGCGGGCGAATGGGCAAATAACGACATAGACGATTCGTGGTTTTCCGCCGCGGCCCGAATGGCAACCGATGGACGGCGCTGTGTAAAATGAACGAAAGCGCGGGTAAATTGCAAGGCCGGCTGTTTCGGCGACGGACTTGACACTAAACTAATGGCTACT
>PXDC01000515.1 GCA_003565135.1 Verrucomicrobiota bacterium | reverse complement strand
GATCTGGGGACACGTCATCATGGGCTACTACCTCTCCGTGCCCTCGCTGATCGGCGCCGCCTCCCTGGCGGGCATCGTGGTCAACAACGGCATACTCCTGATTCATTTCATCAAAACCCACCGGGGCCGCGGCCTCGACGCCCGGGCGGCCGCCAGCCAGGCCAGCCGCGACCGCCTACGCGCCATTCTCATATCCTCCGGCACCACCATCGCCGGCCTCCTGCCCATCCTGCTTGAAACCAGCACCCAGGCCGCCGCCGTCAAACCGCTGGTCATTTCCGTCGTGTTCGGCCTCCTCAGCGCCACCGTTCTGGTTCTGCTGGTCATTCCCGCCCTCTACGTCCTCTTCGACGACTGGGGCTGGACCCGTCCGCCCGAACGCGAGGGCGTCGCCGGATGAGATTATGCGTCCTGCGATGCCCGGAGACCGACTCGCGACCGTACCACAACTTCGGGATGCGCCCGATTCTCAAAAAAATCGCCAAAATCCGTTTTGCCAATCCGGTCAGGAGTACGGTACCGTGACCCTTTCGCGTTTCCATGTCCGGCCTTTACGACATTCTGTTTCACCGCTCGCCGGCCCTGAAACTCCTGCGCGGCGAGCAGGCGGCCTTCGTGCTCGGTTTTTTTCAGGAGGTTTTCAGGGACCGGGGCGTCTCCCGGATTCCCGAGGAGGACCTCGAAGAAACGCTCGACGCCCGTCTCGAGAGCCTGCGCCGGGAGGACCCGAACGCCCCGCGCCAGGAGGCCCGGCGCTACCTGGAGTTGTGGACCGGCGAGGACTGCCGCTACCTGAAAAAGACCTTCGCCGAGGAGGACAGTTGCTGGGTCTACCAGCTCACCCGCCACAGCGAAAAGGCGCTCGGTTGGCTGGAGGAACTGCGCCTGGGCGAAAAGCGCGGCTACACGACATCGGAGTCGCGTTTCTCCCGGATCCTCCAGGAAATGCGGCGCCTGCAGCGCGAGACCAACGCCGACCCGGAGGCCCGGGTCCGCGAACTGCTCGCCCGCCGCGACGAAATCGACGGGGAGATTCGCGCGATCCGCGAAGCGGGTGCCGCGCCGGTCCTCGACGAACAGCAGGTGAAGGACACGCTTCACGACCTCGAGGACATGGTGAACTCGTTTCTCGCCGATTTCCGCGAGATCGAGGACAACTTCAAGGAACAGGCCCGCGAGATCCACGCCCTCTACGTCGAACGCGGCATCTCGAAGGGCGATCTCGTCGCCCACGCCCTCGACGCGGACGCCGCGCTGCGAGACCGCGACCAGGGGCGCAGCTACTTCGGGTTCCGGCGCCTCATTCGCTCGGTGGAAAGTCGCGAGGAGCTTGGAGATCTCCTCGAAAAGGCGGTCGGCCTCGCCCGCGAGCACGGTCTCGAAACCCGTTCCTTCGACGGCCTGCTGCCGCGGCTGCTCAACGAGGTCACGATCGTCCAGGATGCCTACCGCCGCATCTCGGGACAGCTCCGCCGCATCGTCGAGGAGCAGTCGCTGCGCGAAACCCGCTACCTCATGGGCCTGCTCGGCGACCTCCGTTCCCTCGCGTACCGCTGCCGCGAGGCACCGCCGGAGGAACCCCTGCTCGAGTGGGAAGACCACCCGCGGCTCAACAACCTGATGGAGGCCGGATTCTGGGAGCCACCGGCCGCCGGACGCTTCCAGGAAATCGAGACCGGCAACGAGGGAGACGAAGACGCTATTAACGAGGCCCTCAGACGAATCGGCAAGCCCCTCGACCTGCCCCGCTTCCGCCGGCGCATCGACGAGCTCCTGGCCGACCGGCCGCAGGTCAGCCTCCGGGAAGTCGTCGAAATCCACCCTCTCGCCGACGGCGCCATCGACCTGCTCTGCTACGTAGCCGTCGCCGCGGAAAGGGACGGCAGCCTGATCAACGACTCCGAGCGGGAACGATTCGACCTCGCCCGCCCGTTCCAACCGCGCTACGCCGAACTCGATCAGATCATTTTCCACCGGCAATGAACGAACGAATCACCGCGCGCCATGTCATCGTCCGTCTGATCGGCGGCCCCCTTTACCACTCGGACACCGACCTGTGGCGGATCCTGCGAACGGAAACCGCCACCGTCCGCGATCATTTCCACCGCATGGGGCTCGAGGTCGCCATGGACGAGGAGGCCGGGTACGCCTTCCTGCGCCAGACCGAGGAAACCGAGGAGGCCGCGGAGACCGAGAACAACGAAGCCCCGCTCCCGCGCCTGATGCGCCGCACCCCGTTGAGCTACCACCAGACGCTCCTCCTGGTGCTGTTACGGGAGCGCCTCCTGCAACACGACCAGTCGGCGGATGGCGAGGAGTACCTGCACCTCGATCACGACCAGCTTCTCGACCTGCAACGCCCGTATTTTCCCGATGCGGCCAACGAGAAAAAGACCGAGGACCGCATGGGGCGCACCATTTCGCGCCTGGTGGACCTCGGCGTGCTCCGCCGGTTGAAGAATCGATCCGAGGATATCTACCGGGTCGAACCGATCCTGCGGGCGAAACTCCCGGTGGAACGGATCCGGGAAATCCGGGATCGGCTGAGCGCGCACCTGGGGGAGGCCCCATCACAGGAAAACGACGAAACCGCCGAGGAGGAAAACAGCGATGGACAGCCAGCAGATGCTTGAGTTCGCCCCCGACCGCTCGACCGCCGGCTTCCGCCTGCACGCGTGTTCGGTTTTCAATTGGGGTACCTTTCACGAGCGCGTGCAGAACTTCGCTCCCGACGGGCGCACCGCCATTCTGACCGGCGCCAACGGCAGCGGAAAATCGACCCTCGCCGACGCCCTGCTCACCCTCCTCGTCGAAGGCCGCAGGCGAAATTACAACATCGCCTCCAACCAGGCCGGCGCCCGCAAGGAGCGCAGCGAAAAAGACTACGTGCTCGGTGCGTATTCGGAGCGTCATGACGACGACATCGGCCGCGGCCGCCGACTCTACCTGCGCAAACCCGGCGAAAGCTACACCGTCCTGCTGGCCCACTTCCACAATGAAACCTTCCAGTCGCACGTGTCGCTGGCACAGGTCCTCTGGATAGGCTCCTCCGGCCGCGTCGAACGCGCCTACATCGTCGAAAAGCGCAGGCTCACCATCGAGGTGGATTTCAATCACCTGGGCGGTCCCGGCGACATCCGCCGCAACCTGCGCGAGCGCGGACTCGAACCACTCGACACCTTTTCCGCCTACTCGCAGCGTTTTCACGAAATGCTTTTCCTGCCGCGCGGGAAGAGTCCCATGGACATCTTCAATCAGGCGGTCTGCATCAAGGACATCACCAATCTCACCCAGTTTATCCGCGACTACATGCTCGACGACGGCGGCGCCGCCGAGAAGCTGGACAACCTCAGGAGGAATTTCGACGAGCTTCGTCTCACCTACGAACGCATCGAAACCGCGACCCGGCAGCTCGAAGCCTTGAACGCAATCCACCGGGAGCACGAGGAGATCCTCGCCGTGCGGCAGCAGCGCGACTACTGGAACGCCTGCCACGAAGCCCTCCCCCTGTTTTTCGCCGAAAAGGAAGTCGTTCTCCGCGAACAGGAAGTCGAGCGTCTCGCCGCCGCTCACGCCAAACATCGGGCGGACAAAGAGATTGCCGAAACGGAACAACAACGCCTGTCCGATGAGATCGTCTCGCTCGACAAAGCAATCGAGGACACCTCGGAGGGCAAGCGCCTCCAGGAAATCGACGGTGAACTGAAGCGCCTCGAACCGGAACTCAAGGACCGGCGCGAACGCCGTGAGCGCTACGACGCCCGCCTGCGGGATTGGCAGCCGGGACTCGCCCTGGACGGCGAGAACGCCTTCTCCGCCCTCGCGGCCGAAATCCACCGGCAACGGCCGAAGCTGGAAAAGGAGGGCGAGCAGCTCGCCTCGACACGAGCCCGGCGCGAGGCCGATCTCCAACAGCGCCGCACCGAAGAGGAAAAGCTCAACAGCGAAATCCGCTACCTCCTCGATCGCCGTACCAATATCCCGAGCGAAAACGCCGAAGCGCGCGCATTGATCGCCACGTCGCTCGGCGTCGGCGAAGAAACCATCCCTTTCGCCGGCGAGTTGCTGCAGGTGCGCGAAGAGGAAAACCGCTGGACCGGCGCCATCGAACGTCTCCTGCGCCATTTCGGGCTCTGCCTCCTCGTGCCCGAGGAATTGCGGGCGAAGGTCGACGCGTTCGTCCATGCCCACCGCCAGAAGTGGCTCGTTGTTTACCACCCGGTCCCCGCGGAAGTCGAGGCGGCCGATGCCGCCCTCCCGGCGAACACCGTCGCGGGCAAACTGGAAATCAAACCGGACGCCGAACGCTTCCGACCCTGGCTCGAACGCGAGCTCACCCGCCGCTTCGCCCATACCTGCCTGGAGGACGCCGGAGAGGCGTTTCACGCCGCCGAAACCGCCCTCACCATCAACGGCCTGATCAAACAGCGCGGCAGCCAACGGCGCAAGGACGACCGTCACGCCCTCGACGACCGGTCGCGTCACGTGCTCGGCTGGGACAACCGCGAGAAAATCGAAGCCTTGAAGACGCGGATGGAAGAATCGATCACCGCCGGCCGCGACGTCAAACGCGAGATCGACGACATCAAAACCCGCGAAACCGTCATCCGGAATCGTCTGAAGGCGGCGGAACGCCTCGGCGACATCGCCGCGACCTGGAAAGAGATCGACTGGGAATCGGTATCCCTGCGAATGGAATCCCTCCGCCGCGAAGCCAAAGAGCTGGAAAGCAGTTCCAATTCTCTGCAAACCTTGAGGCAGCAAAGGACGGAGGCCATCAAGAAACGGGAGGCGTCCAAGAAACGATTCGAAAAGGCCATCGGCGAGCTGAGCATCATCGAGGATCGCCAAAGCCGGAACAACGAACGCCTCGAGAGCTGCCGTTCCATCGTCACCGCCGCCGAGGAGGCCGAGGCGGGCCGGGACGGCCTCGGGCCGCGCGACCGGTTCGGCTCTCTGGCCGAACTTCTCGCCTTTCCCCTCAAGGACCTGGACCGCGTCGATGAAGCCCGCGAACACGTTGGCGGAGAAATCTCAAAGAAGCGGGCACACACCCACAGCCGCCTTTCCGAGCTCTCCGAAAAGATCAAACGCCGGATGCAGCACTTCGCCGACTCCCAGGAGAATCTTTCCCGGCGCGACGAACTCGTCACCGAAGGACTCGACGTCCCCGGCTACAGCGACGATCTCTACGAACCCTTCGGCCGGCTGCGGGAACACATCCAGGCCGAAGACCTGCCCAAAAACCAGTCCCGCTTCGAATCGCTGCTCCACAACAACGTGGTCGAAGAGGTGGCCAACTTCGACGGCCTCCTCGACCAGCACGCCCAGCGGATCCAGCGTCGGATCGGCGAGCTCAACGAACAGCTCCGCGACATCGCCTACGACCGCACCGTCGATACCTTCATCGCCCTGGCGCCGACCCGCACCAGCGACGAACACCAGCGCCGCTTCCGCGACCTTCGCCGCCACGCCCTGGAGGGGTCATTGAACGCGGGCAACGACCGGGAAGAGCTCCGCGAACGCTACCAGCGCATCGAACACCTCCTGCGCGAACTCGAAAGGGACGAGGCCTGGACCCGGCGGGTGATCGATGTCCGCAACTGGTTCGAATTCCGCGCCGACGAGTTCTTCCGCTCCAGCGGCGAGTTGCGCCAGAGTTACTCCGGCGCCTCGGGAAAATCGGGAGGCGAAAAAAACCGCCTCGCCTCCACCATCCTCGCCACCGCCATCGCCTACCAGTACGGCATCTCGGTCGACAACCGCCAGTCCGACACCTTCCGGCTCGTGGTCGTGGACGAAATGTTCAGCAAGACCGACGACGAGTTTTCCACCTACCTGCTCGAACTCTTCAAGGAGTTCCACCTCCAGCTCATCATCGTTCAGCCGCTCGACTCCAAGATCCACCTCGTGCAAAAGTACGTCGAGCGCTACCACATCGTCACGCGCCGGGGAGATGTATCCGCGATCCGGAACATGACCGTCGCCGAATACGAGGAGGCGCGCCGCGAAGCGCTCGAAACGGCCGCGGGATGATTACCGCCGAACAGTTGCGCGCCAAAGCCGCGAACCAGTACCGTCCCGTCATCAAATCTCTGATACGCAGAGAAAACCCCTTTCCCCTTCCCGTTCGCTACGCCCGTCCGCGTCCGACCGCGCCAATGGCCGAGCTGCGGGAAGCGATCGACGCCATCCGCTCGCAGAGCCGCGAGGCGCTCACCCGCGGCGGCTACACCATCGAATGGCGGACGGTGGACACCCGCCGGTACGGTATCAACGACATCCCCGGCGACCTTTCCTTCGCCTCGGCCGACGATTTTTTCGGGTACCTCGGCTGTGAAGAAAAAGCCCGGCAGGTCCTGGAAAACGCGGCGCGCCTCACGGAGGCCCACCCGGAAGCCCGCGAATGGGCGGCCGGCAACCTGAGGTTCCTGGAAAAGCCCCCCGAATTCCGGGATTACCTCCTCAAGGCGGTCGCCTATTTCCGGGAAAACCCGTTCCCCAACGTCTTCGCCCGCGAACTCCCCGTGGCGATTCCGACCAAGTTCATCGAGGAAAACGGCGGTGCGATCGAATCCCTCCTGCGTGCCGTGGCGCCGAATTGCCTACGCACCGACGGGACCTCGGTGGAGGAACGACTTGGATTGAAGACGGCTGCGAGCCTGATCGAAATCCGCCTGCTCGACCGCGAGACGCCGGCGGCCCTCCCCTTTTCCCACTTCACCGCCGCGCCCGAGGAACTCGCGGCCACGATCTTCGCCGACTTCGACCGCGTGGTGATCGTCGAAAACCGCACCCCTTTCCTGACCCTGCCGCCCCTCCCGCAAACGATCGCTCTCCTCGGTCAGGGCTACGCCCTGCATCGCCTCGCCCGCCTCCCCTGGCTGCGCAAGAAGCGTCTGTTCTATTGGGGAGACCTCGACGTCGAAGGCTTCGAAATCCTCGCCGGATTGCGCTCCCTGTTCTCCTCGGTCGATTCCCTCCTCATGACCCCCGAAACCCTCCGACAATTCAACGGACACACCATCCCCGGCTCCGGCAAAACCTCCCTCGCCACCCACGCCCGCCCCCACCTCACCGAAACCGAAGGCACCCTCGCCGAATCCCTCGCCACCGAAAACCGCCGCCTCGAACAGGAAAAAATCCCCCACCCCATCGCCTGCGCCGCCCTGAGGGAAGCGATGGGCCCCTGCTGATGGAATTCACTTCCTCACCGGCCCGAATCAGTAACCGGCCGCGATCCCGACAACCTCAGCCCACGGAGACGACCACCTTGCCGAAATGGGCGCCGCTCTGCAGATGGGCGTACGCTTCCGGCGCTTCGTCGAACGAGTAGACCCGGTCGATTTGCGGCTTCATTCGATGGAGGGAGATCGCCCGGTTCATGGCTTCGAACATCTCGCGGCTCCCCACGAAAATCCCGTGAATTTCGGCGAGCTTTCCGATCATCAGTCCGAGCGGCGCATCGGCGGTAAACCCGCTCACGCCTCCGACGACGTGAAGGTGTCCGTTGAGCGCCAGACTCTTGAGCGACTTCTCGAACGTGCCGGCGCCGCCGACCTCGATGACCTGGTGCACGCCGGCCCCGCCGGTCAGTCGCAACACCTCCTTCTCCCAGTCCGGGGTCTCGCGGTAATTGATGCCGAAATCCGCCCCCATTTCCCTGGCCCGCGCCAGCTTCTCATCACTGCCCGACGTAATCATCGCCCGCGCGCCGTGCATTTTCGCAAACTGCAGACCAAAGATCGAGACGCCGCCGGTTCCCAACAACAGGACCGTCTGCCCGGCGTGCATTTTCCCGCGCCAGACCAAAGCCTGCCACGCCGTCAGGGCCGCACAAGGCAGGGTGGCCGCCTCCTCGAAGCTCAGGTGCTCCGGGATCGCGACCAGACCCTCCTCGTCCAGCACCACCTGCTCCGCCAACATCCCGTCACGCGCGCCCCCCAGAGCGCTGCCCGCCGTTTCCGGGGCGGCCGGACCGCTCCGCCACTCCTGGAAGAACGTCGCCGCCACGCGGTCCCCCGTCTTCCAACGGCCGACGCCCTCCCCCACCGCGACGACTTCACCCGCCCCGTCCGAAAGCGGCACCACCGGATAGTTCGCGCCACGGGCATAGCCGCCCTTGAGGATCATCAGATCCCGGAAATTGAGCGATGTCGCCCGAACCCGCACAACCACCTGCCCGGCGGCCGGCTTCGGTTCCGGCAAATCAATAACCGTCAATCGGGGCGTTTCCCCTTCCAATACGAGCTGATAGGCCTTCATAAAATCACCCTACATAAACATTCTCATTGTGCCAGCGAAGATACCTTGCACCCGGCCGCAACTCCGGAGATTACCCGCCTTGTCTTTCACTACGGTTGTCGCCACTTTTCCCGATCATTTCTTTTCATATGACTCGTTCATGCCCGTGCCGGGCACACGAGCGCGAGCGGAACGTCCGCGG
>PXDC01000193.1 GCA_003565135.1 Verrucomicrobiota bacterium | reverse complement strand
CCCGATCCATACTGAGGCTCTCTTGGATGGCCTGCCAATAAAATTCTCTGCGCACTCACAAGATTGGTAACCCCGGTAGGCACGGGCCCCCGCAGTGTATTATGCTTCAGGTTCAGGTATCTCAGTTTCGACAGATTCCCAATGCTCTCAGGCAGCTCCTTCCCTTTAACGAGTACCCACTCACCGTTTAAAAGTTCTGCATTATTCAAATTATTGCCATACTCTTCCGGTATTGAATTGGATGAGGTAATGGATTTGGTACCTCTTTGCAGGTCAAGGTGTATAACCCTTCCATTTGAATCCGTTGCCACCCCCCACCAGCTTCCCATGGTTTCCGGCGTACCACCCCAGCCGTCATTATTGTGCCAGTTTTTACCATCCGTGGCGTGGTAAATGTCCATCAATGCGCGGTGATCGCCATCCACACTATTTTCATAACTTTGAGCTATCAGGCTTGCAGGATTTAGCATCCAGGCAGTGAGCAGTATCAGGCAGAAATATTTCATAACAGAACACACATTAATTCATAAAATTTTTAACCCCGCTGCTTCTATGCAGCCGTTATTATCAAAGTTTCATAAGGAGGAATGAGGCACCTGATTGTTACAAAGTTTATTAGTTTTTTCTAATAATTTAGATAGATGCATCTTTCTACACGCCCAATAAATTTTGTTTTAAGGTATTATGACTTTTGAACGATTAAAATGTTTCCACTATTTTTTATTATCTGAGTTCAAGTAATATTAATGAGCAATACCTGATCAATTAGCCTTAGATCTTGATTTATTGTTGGTTTTCATTTCTGATTTAGAAATTTAATCCCACCCAAATGTTTAAAACGCCTCTATAAATCCATAGTTATCCAAAGCGAACCAATCTATGCTTCATTCATCCAGGTAAAAGCTCAAGAAATGTTTAGAAAGGTCTTATTGCAATCCTATCTGGCTTTGTTATTTGAAAACAGACAGAAATCTCGGTTTCTCACGACATAAATCCAAATGCGTGTCCCTTAAGGACACCGTTATACGCATTGATGAGGCTCACACCACTACTGTCCAAAAAGAAAAATACACAGTAAGTATTTACAATTCTTTATCTGAATACTCCTACTCGCAAAGATCTGTACTTTAATTCAATATCACATATAGCTGAATAGAAAGTAGAAATGCACCGGTTATTCAAG
The DNA here is from genome assembly GCA_003565135.1 of Verrucomicrobiota bacterium. GTDB lineage: Bacteria > Verrucomicrobiota > Verrucomicrobiia > Opitutales > T3Sed10-336 > PXDC01. Next base: position 7,268 of record PXDC01000193.1, on the reverse strand, counting down.
GAGTCGTGATGGAGCCTGTCGAGAGAAGGATGTAGACTTAACTATAGTAGGATACAAGTACCACAGTCATTCTCAAGCTCCTTCATGATAAATTCTTTTAAAATTTTATTAGTTTCGCCAGTAGACAATTTATTGTATCTGTTTTCCAAACATGACAAGTTTAGATTATCAACGGAAAGCTGGTATATACAATCTCTTTTATTGTTGTGCCCATTATTACTTTATTGCTTATTTACTTTTACAAGCATTAAACACCCTATTGTCGTACCTCATGCGGATTTATAACTCCTCCGGCAATACTCAGTCTTACAAAAAATACATAGATCGTCACAACTGCTATCATCAATTTTAACCTGAGCATATCAGACATATTTCCACTTTTTGGTTTTTTTCTTATCAAACTGCTGAAACCGAAGTACAGTTTGATCATCGCCAGCCGGGTCAATTTTATTCTTTTGCCTTTTTTTGAAAGGTCTTTGAAGTACTCCCCATATGTTGGACCACTGATTAAGGTTTCTTAGTTTGAATTTAAGCTGCACGGTGATACAGTTCCACTGGTTTTTTTCGGTTAATTCCTTGATGTCTGCGCTGGTTGTATTTGTCCACAAACTTTCTGACTCCATGGAACAAGGACAACCCTGTTTGTGGCGGATTCAGATAGATATACTTTTGCTTGATCGTTCTGAACCACCGTTCAATGATGGCATTATCTGTGGCACGGCCTTTGCCGTCCATGCTGATACGAATACCCAACTCATTCAGGCAATCTACCCAGTGAGCACATGTGTACTGAGCCCCCTGGTCGGAGTTGATGATCTCCGGTTTTCCATAGACTGCTATGGTTTCCCGCAGCAGTGCGGTTTGATTCTCTCTCTCCAGACTGTTGGAGAGCTTCCAGCCGACAATAAACCGGCTGTACAGGTCGATGATCGCCGTCAGATACATAAACCCACGCTTCATTGGAATGTAGCATATATCGATGGCCCATACCTGATTGGACCAGGTAATCGCTAAATGACGTAACAGATAAGGATGAACGTACTTTGCATGACCCAACCTGGAGAGATTCCGCTTTGGATAAATCGGCTCCACACCCATTTTGCGCAGCAATCGCCGGATACGCTTGATATTATAGTCCATACCAAGCTCCCCCAGTTCATCTTGCATACCCAGTACACCCAGGGTCGGATCTTTGGTAAACAACCGGTCCATGGCCGTCATCAGTCGCAGATTTTCCCTCGACTCGCCCACCCCTTTGTAGTAAACCGTGCTTGGCGGCACATCCAACAGTTCACATTGCCGGCGAATACTCAGCGCTTGTGATGGGTCCACAAATGTTTTTCGCTCGTTCACAGTCCGGTTTTCTTTAAGCTTTTTTTTAAAAAGTCATTCTCCACTTTCAATTGTCCGATATGAGAGTAAAGCTCTTTAAGATCCACCTTCTCAGAATTGTCAGATTCGGAGGAAGCTCCGTCGAAGGCCTGCTCGGCATTGTCCAGAAACTCGCGTTTCCATTTGGAGATTTGGTTTGGATGAATTTCAAAATGTGTGGCCAGTTCGGAAAGGCTCTTCTGTTCTTTGAGGGCTTCAATGGCTACTGTAGCCTTGAATTTGGCGGAGAATTTCCGTCGACTTCGTTTCATCGGTTTGGTCTGTTTTTAGGTTAATATACAAACTTAACCGATGGTCCAGTTTTTGGGGAGTATTACAAACCATTAGAGCCAGGAAAAAATCCATCTGTACTCTGAAAGTGTGTGTCTTTTTTAGGGGTGATAATCACACAACCAAGAAGATGTTTTTGTTTCCAAGTGATCTTTAGCAACAACGGGGAGCTATTTGGCTAATGGAACAATAGCTATAAATCTTCGATCTGAAAGCCAGGGTGCAAAACTTTCATTGATCCATCATGCTGATCAGGGGATTTTGTATTGTTCCGGTTATTCCCAAAGCATTCTGACCAAGCATTAAAATCGGCCATCTATACTGGATGGATGGGATATGAGTGCTACTAAAGAGCCTTTACAGAACGAATAAAGGGATTTCTGAATCAAGAGGTCTTATTCTGTCGAAGTTCAAAATATTCGTTGTGCAAAAACTATTAGATGAAACAATACACATCTGAAGTAACTAGCAAACTCACTTGATTCTGTAGATGGAAACTCTAAATGAATTCCATATATAAACCGAAGGAGAACATCTCCTTCGGTTTATACAAATCATCTTAATATCTGTCTATTCAGATGGAGTAAGTTTTGGCAACCAGATTTAAATTTATTTACCATAAAGTTGTATAATCAGTGTTACCAACTTTTTGAATAGAGAAATAATTAACTTTAACTATACATGAAAACGCTTCGCCCTTATATTCTCGCGTGGTTTTTTATAGCTTTAATCGCTGTTTCTTGTGATTCTGTCTCGACAAATTCCGAGACGAATAATGATGACAGTGGAGGGAATAGCTGGCTTATTCCCGAGAATCAGATATTTGTTGGAGCCGGCAGGGATGCAATTCCTTCTATTGATGATCCATCATTCAAACCAGTAAATGAGATCACATTTATTGATGATGACGAACTCATTTTAGGGATCAAAATAGATGGCTTAATCAAAGGTTATCCCCATCAAATCCTGAATTATCATGAAATTATTAATGATAGGGTGGCAAATATACCAATTGCCTTTACATTTTGTCCCCTTACAGGATCAGGCATGGCTTGGAAAAGGGTTGTGAATGGCCGGGAGACAACCTTTGGAGTATCAGGGTTGATCCATAAAAATAACCTGATCGCCTACGACCGGGATACGGAGAATTTTTGGAGTCAAATGTTAGAGATGAGTATAAAAGGTTCTCTTCAGTCTGAGAAAACAAATTCTTATTCAGTTGTTGAAATGAACTGGAGTGCGTGGAAAAAAGCCTTTCCTGAATCAATGATTCTAAGCGGCGAAACGGGATTCGATCGAAATTACAGGGTATATCCATATGGAAGAAATTATAATCAGAATAACGAAAACATAGTATTTCCGATCCATAGAGAAGATGATCGTTTGGAAAGAAAAACATTGGCCAACGGAATATTTTATGATACGAATCTCCACGTTTTTCCCATCGAGTATTTTCCGAAGGATCTTAAGGTTATCAACAGAAACATTGCAGGTCATGAGGTTGTTATTGCAGGTAACTCAAAAGATGAGATGGTGGTTTCTTACTCCAGAGTGGCGGCTGACGGCAGTGTATTGTTATTCTTTGAATCAGAAAAGGAGCTGCCAACTCTGATGAAAGACAATGAAGGCAATGAATGGAATTTGTTTGGTGAATGTGTTTCAGGCGACAGAGAAGGTGAAAAGTTGAATAAAATACCCTCATATAACGCATACTGGTTTGCCTGGGTCGACTTTTTTGGAGAATCACATCAAATACCAACAACACCATTACCAATAATAGTTATGCCTTAATTAAACCTAAGCTTCGATTATTTGTTATAAAATGAGTAATAAAGTCTTCATTTTAATTCTTACTTTTATTCTGTTAGCCGATTATAGATTTGCTTACGCACAAACCTGTAGTTGTGCGGGTGCTCCACTTCTTGGTTCCCAGAGCTACGGCACTACTGAGTCGGGAAATATTGAAATAGGTATCACTCACGAATACAATGATATTTCAAGTCTCTACGCCGGGTCTTCCTTTCTTGACGATCAGAATACTACCCGTCTCACACAATCGACACTGATGGAGATAAACTATGGTATTACCCGGCGATTTTCCCTGTCTGGCACCTTTAGTTACGTGATTAAAAACCGGGTTACGGGCCTGCAAACGAATAATCCTGAAGATGTAACAACACGTGGCCTGGGTGATGGTATCATTCTTCTAAAGTATGTATTAAAAGAATCCTCACTCGCATCTCAGTATCAAATAGCGTTAGGAAGTGGTTTTAAGGCGCCCATTGGAACCACCTCTTTAAGGCAAAATAACCTGCTGATGAATGCAGATATGCAGCCCGGTTCAGGTGCCTGGGACACCGTACTTTGGTCCTATTTCTCCTCTTCATTTGTTCCTCACACAAATCTCTCCTTATTTGCTATAAATTCGGTTCGCATTACAGGATCCAATGATCGCTTTGGGGAAGATGATCGCTATCGCTTTGGCAATGAGTGGATATCAATAGTAGGTGTTGGCAACTCATTTGCCGATCAATTTGGATATTCCATGACGTTTAGATTCAGGTACACCACACAAGATCAGCGAAATGAACAGCGAATGCCCAATACGGGCGGTACCTGGGTTATGGCCAACCCTGCTCTCTCTTACGGCATGACGGATCAGTTATCTTTCAGGATTGCTGGTCAGATACCGGTTTATCAATATTTGAAAGGCACACAGCCAACCACGTCATATACACTCTCTTTGTCTGCTTTTTTTAGCTTTAACAAATCTTCTGATTTTATACGTTTGTGAGAGCTTTAGTATTGATTTCTACCTGTATTGGCAGAAGCAGCTCTGTTTTTAAACTCTTCGAACTCCATATGCCCGATGTATCCTTCACTCACGTAAATCAATAGCTTTTCCATTTCGGATATATCTGTAAAACCCATTTTTATTCCCACCGGTTCTCCTGCGATATTCATAAATATAATTGTGGGCGTAGCATTGATTCTCATTAAATGGCTGAATGAGCGCTCACTTCTCTCTTTCCCTTTGTAGGTAATAACAGCTTTGGACTCAATATCTATAGACACAGGGTAAAAATGCTCACTCATCAGTTCTTGTATTTTAGGGGCCGGAAAGACCTCCTCTCTCATCTGTTTGCAAAATCCACACCATTCTGCTTCAAAAAAAAGAAAAAGCTGTTTGTCATTTTCTTTGGCAAGTTCACTCGCTTCATTGAAAGCATACCATTTAAACTCACTCCGTTTATCATGTTGAGCCGATAAAAGGGGGGTAATCAGTGTAAAAAAGCCTAGAATAAATATGTAAGCTTGCAGCTTTTCAATTCGCATGTTTTATCATTTTATGGATTCAACAAATAAGTGAAACACGTATCCTCTGAGTTCAAAAAAGTTGTTGAGATAGATTTTATACCACAGTGAACGATGTGTATTTGAAATAATTACAGGCTTTATAGCCCTTTCTTAACCCCATCAAATTTTGGATTGGCAAGAATTGCGAATGATTATAGCAATGTTGATTTGTCAAATTTGGCCGGTGTCACGGTAAAGGTACTACATCCACATAGTTAATCACTATATCCAAATCCAAGCCTGCCTCAAATGTCAATAATTTAACAACACTGAAATAAGTATCTCAAATTAACTCTGAAAAGTAAGAGCAACATTTTTGTCAGACCTGATATAGGAAAGAAAAAATTATTTTAAAAAAAAGGTAGGGTAAAGATAATTTGAACTGTGTTAGTAGTAGTTGAAACAAAAGCAGCAACAAACTAACTACATGGATATAAAAACTATAAATCGATATCTAGCCGGTGAAAGCACGGATAAAGAGCGTGAAAAACTAGAACATTGGCTGGATGAGAATTCGTTAAATCGGGAGAAATTCAATTTTTTAAAAAAGATTTGGGATACTGAAATCGAAAGCCCTATTAACTTTGACAGTGAAAAGAATTTTAGAAAAATTCAAGAACTATTGACTCAAGGGGAAAACAATAATTTAAGGCCAATAACATCAAAAACTGAAAGTTACCAATTGACCAATATTTCAGAAATTGATAAAGACGGGGGTATTAAACAGTCTGGAAAAGGTCGTATTCATATTAGTCTGATATATAAAGTTGCTGCAGTCCTTTTGGCCGGTATGATTGGAATAGGAGTAATTTTTTATCATTTGGAACAGCAAGCTGGATTAACGGATGAATTTGTACATAATAAACTACCTGAAGTACAAACTTTTGAAACTCAGAGAGGAGAGCTAAGCACGATAGATGTAAAAGATGGCATTCAGGTAAAAATGAATACTTCAAGTTCCATTAGGGTCTTTTCAGATGAAGAGAAAGACCAGGTCATATTAGAGGGGGAGGCATATTTTGATATTCAGCGTAATGACCAAAAGAAATTTATCGTACAAAGCAACAGTGTTACGATCAGTGTGATTGGTACAAAGTTCAATGTAAAAAACAGGGTGGATCTACAAACAACCGAAGTTGTCGTCCAAGAAGGTAGGGTAATGATTGATCTGATTGATAAATACTCTAATAAAGTGTCAGTAATCCTAAATAAGGGCGAACAGCTTGTATACAATGAAAATGACAATAAGTTTTGGGCCCATGATCAAGTTGATATTGACGATCTATTATTTTGGATGGATGGGGGGCTTTATTTTGAAAACACACCATTTTCTGAAGTTTTACTGAGACTCGAAGACCGTTATACAGTTGATTTTATAGTTAGCGATTCAGCGCTTTTGAGAAAGCCATTATCGGCACGATTTAAGCATGAAGGATTAGCAGAAATTTTGCATATAACGGCCTTAACCTTGGGTTTTGAATATGAAAAAATTGAAGAAGATCTGTTTGAAATCTACGATTCTTCTAATCCCGAGAACTTGAATGATTAATAATCTTAAATGATCAACTCTTTTACAACCAACCTTAATTACAGGCTCACAATTAAATATGGGGTATCAGCCATGAAACGCATATTAATAAAACTCTCAATGATGTTATTTGCAATACTGATGTTGTTCAGTTCAGCGATGGCATTTCAAATATCATCGGTTAGTGAACAGTTAAACCTAAATGTTGCCAATCTTTATGAATTGGAGAGGAAACAAAGTGATCTGATTCGCACGATTAATTTTAAAGATGAGGCGTTAATAGATGCCCTGGAGTTTCTGACAAATACTAATGGTTATAATCTTTTTTATAGTTCTGAGGTAATTCCCAAAGAACATAAAGTTTCTTTTCAATTGAGAAATGTAACCATTGAAGAAACTTTAAAAGTAATGCTTAGGGGGACGGGTCTTGATTTTATTCTCACTGATAAGAAACAGCTGATTATTATTCCGGTTCGTGATAAAGATATTCAAACTGGAAGCGTTGAGGGAACCGTTTATGATGCTCTTACTGAAGAAACATTGTACGGGGCGACTGTTTTTCTTGATGAAACCATGCAAGGTGATGCGATTGGTGATGATGGACGTTTTACAATTTCAAATGTAAATCCTGGAACATATACGTTTATTGCTAATTATGTTGGATATAACAGGTATGTAGAACAAATACAGGTACGAAGTAATGAAGTTACCGAAGTTAATG
>PXDC01000403.1 GCA_003565135.1 Verrucomicrobiota bacterium | reverse complement strand
TTCCGGATGTCCGCGACGTCAACCTGCGGCCGCGTCCGTACCGGTCCAACGCCAGCCAAATGGACAATCGGGGACGGCGCCTGTATCCGCTGGGCTGGCAGCGGGGAGGGCAGGACGACGAGGAAACGGCCCTGTACGACGACCTGATTCGACGGGCGGGGGTCCCCGCCAGCCGGATCTGGCTGTTGACCGATTCGGACGAACAGGGGCGGGCCCACACGGTCGCCAACCTGGGAACCTTCGCAAACTCGGTTCACGGGAGTACCAGGAACTACCTTTTCCTGGACAGCCACGTCGAGGCATTGAACGCCGTACAGCACCGGGAAGAGATCGGATGGTAACGGTGGGCGGTGCGTTCGCCGCCGTGTGCGAGAACCGCGCCGGGTCACTCCCGGCAGGGATTATCTTGTGCCGGGAGGACGGGGGCTTGCGGTCGGGCGCGACGGATTACCTTTTGCCGGATCCTGCCTGAAAAGGGAAAGATTCGAGGTGAAATTCGTTGTAAACAGGCATTTTCCGACGGCGGTTCTAATCTCCTGTTGGGTTCTGGTCTCGTTGGCCCGGGCCGAGGAAAAGGCTCCTTTTCATTCGGAGGTGGAAACAACGGTACTGGCCGAGTCCGATGAGCCCGGCGAGGTTTTCGCTTTCAATCCGGGCCTTGCCCGTCTTCCCGGCGGGCGCCTGGTGGCAACTTACAACCTGGGCAGGGGAATTATCCGGACCTCGGACGACGGCGGCGATAGCTGGCAAATGCGGGGTCGTTTTTCCTTTCGGCACGCCCGTCCTTTTGTTGCGGGGGAATCGGTCTACATCCTGGGTCATGCCGGCGACCTGATGATCGTGCGCAGCGACGACAACGGCGACACTTGGGGCGATCCCGCGAGACTCACCCGGGGCCAGCGCTGGCACCAGGCACCGGCCAATGTCCACTACGCGAACGGGCAGGTTTACCTCGTAATGGAGCGGATCGACACGCCGGACGGATTCGATGCCTGGCCGGTCCGGCACCTCGCGCCGGTCCTGATGCGGGCGTCCGTGGAGGACGATTTGACCGATCCGGATGCCTGGACATTCGCTTCCGAGTTATTTTTCCGCGACGCGGTGGCGGTCGACGCCATCGAGTACTTCGGTGTTCCGTTTTATCCGTTCGAGCCGCTCCGGCGCAAAGCGCTTGCGCCGAGACGGAACATGTCCCCGCCGGGCTGGTTGGAGGCCAACGTGATCCGGATCGTTGATCCGCGCCATTACTGGTACGATCCGGACGGGCGGACGGTCCACCTCTACATGCGGGCACACACGGGTATGACCAACCTGGCCGCCGTCGTGAAGGTGGTGGAGAGGCCGGATGGTAGCATGGAGACGATGCTGGAGCGGGCGCCGTCGGGGAAGGACCTCGTTTACCTGCCTTTGCCCGGCGGGCAGATGAAGTTTCATATCCTCTACGACGACGTTTCGAAGCTTTACTGGCTCCTGAGCACGCAGTCGACCGACAGCATGACACGTCCGGAGTTTCTCGACCGGGACGACGGCCGGTTTGGGCTGGCGGACAACGAGCGGCACCGCCTGCAACTGCATTTTTCCAGGAACGCGGTCGATTGGAATTTCGCCGGAATGGTCGCGATCGGGGAGACCCAGCGGCATGCCCGCCACTACGCGTCCATGGTTATCGATGGCGACGACCTGCGGATTCTCAGCCGGTCGGGCAACGCGGCGGCCCAATCGGCCCACAATACGAATCAGATTACGTTTCACACGGTCGCTGACTTTCGCGACCTGGTCTATTGAGGGGGATCATGAAAGGAAACCGTTTGAGAAACCAAAAACAGCCGACGGGCCGGGATGCCGGCATACCGGGGTTTGTCTTCTGTGTCTTGTTCCTGACGGGTGCCGCATTTGCCGGATTCGACGATGGGGAACTGGTTTTGGGAACCCGTACCTTGTCGTATACTGAAACGACGCCCGGGACGGCGCCCGGTTACGAGGCGGCCGCCACCCCGTCGGGCCGCGGGGCGGTTCGATTCGACGGAAAGGGACGGTATTTGGAAATCGGATCCAATGAGGAGGATTTCGACGGAAGGGAAAAGACCACAATCGCGGTTTTTCGACCCCGCTCCCTGGGATTGAAGCGCATGGTCAGTTTTTCCTACGCAACTTTGGATGCGGATGAGTCGAGCCCGGGTAACACGTCCGTTCACAGTCTTTATACGGCGGCCAACGGTGCCTTCCGGATCGAAAACCGTGGCGCCGAGGGAGGCTCGATCGCGGTGTCGACGCCGGCCGGATCAGTAACGCCGGGCGCGTTTCACATCGGAATCAATCGCTGGGGGGCCGACGGGTCGACCCAGGCGGTGGTGATCAACGCTGACGGAGACCGGTTCACCGGTGACACCTCCGGCGCGGACGCCCGTCCGCGGGGCCATCTGCGCACGCGGGTGGGTGCGGGGGGCGGGCGTCGGCCGGGGCAGTTTTTTGACGGGGACCTGGCTGCGGTATTGATCTACAACCGGGACCTTTCCGGGAGGGAGTTGGACGCGGTGGAGGCGTTCGTGTATAAGACGTACTTCGATCCGGCGGGGAGGGGAGCGCAGGATAGGCCGCCCGTAAAGGAGAACCTGGTTGCGTACCTCGACGTCGACGAGACCGGTGTCCGGGGAAACCGGGTGGCGGGGATGCGGGACCGGTCGGGGCGGGGCAACGATGCCGCGGTTTCGGCGGGGGAAGGCACGCGGGTCGCGATTTCCGGAACGCCGGTGATCCCGATGTGGACGGCTCCCTACGCCGATCCGAGCAAGCCGGCAGGCGGATTTCCCGTTCTCGAAGAAGCCGAGCACTACGAGGTTTGGCGTCCGGAAACGCGCGGGGACGGCCCGTTCAATCATCACGCGGCGCTGGTCCATCACGCCGGACGGTTTCTGGCCATGTGGAGCAATCATCCGCTCGGTGAAGACGCCTCCGGGCAGCGCGTGCTCTGGGCGACCTCTCCGGGAGGAACGGCGTGGAACTACGAACACGAACTGTTTCCGACCCCGTACGAGGTCCGCGACCGGGGAGCCAGAGGGGTCTCCCTGCGGCCCGACCGCTGGGTGGTCGTGGACGACCGGTGTTACGCGGTGGCCTACGTCAGGTGGCGCGGGGACTCGGGCGTCGGAAATTATCCGATCGCGCGCGAGGTCAAACCTGATGGGAGGCTTGGAGAAATGTTTCTGCTGGAACCCGAGGATCGCGACGAGGCGTTGCCGCGCTATCTTCGGGGCGCCGGGTACCGGTTCGATCTCGAGAAGGCGGCAGCGATCCGCAAGGTGTATCTGGATCGTGGCGAAGTGAGCTGGTGGGCGCATCTTTCGGACCATTTCCCGGAGCCCGTGCCGCGCCGGGGCATAGACAAGGCCAACCTGATCGAACCCTTTACGTACCGGGCGGCGGACGGCGAACAGGTCCTGTTGCTTCGGTTTCACCCCGCAAGGGGCATGCGCCACAACAACCGGATGTACGTCAGCTTCCGCGACGAGGACGGCGAATGGGCCACGCAGTACCCGACCGACATTCCCGACTCCCCCAACCGAACCGAAGCCGTGGTCCTGGACGACGGCACGGTTCTCCTGATCGGCAGTCAAATAGCGCCGGAACTGGATGCGGGGGATTACCTGTTTCGCGATCCCCTGACGATTTCGGTCAGTTCCGACGGCTACCGTTTCGATCGCGTTTATTCGCTGAGGCACGGCGCGCCCGAAGGGTACCGCTTCGACGGGATCGGCGGACGCACGGGGGGATTCGCCTACAACAGTTCCGTTGTGGTGGATGGCTGGCTCTACACGCTTTATTCCGTGGGAAAGGAAGACATCGAACTGACCCGTGTGCCGCTGGCCGCGATCCGGGACGGGGGTGAATGAGCGGCGGCAATAGCGAAAGGATAATCTATGAACTTTGGAGACCGGATTTGTTTTCTTCCTTCGCAACGACAGGGGCGGCGCGAGCGGCACCCTGTGATCAGGGGTGCGGGACTAACCGCGCGACGATTTAGTCCCGCCTGGGCGGTGGGTTCCTTACTCCTCCTCTTTTCGTCATGCGCCCTGAGCGATTCCGGAAACGGGGAAAACGCGGAGGACGGATTTGCCGTTATCCTGAATCACAGCGGGCAGGCCCATGAGGGGGAAGGGCGGGTCCTGAAAAACAGTCTCGTGGAGATTATCGTCGGTGCCGATTCCGAACGGTTCGAGGACCTGCGGGTCGTTTTTTCCAATCCGGCCGGAGATGACATTCCCGTTCCTTTGCGGACGACTTATCATATGGGATTTGATCGGAGTTGGATCGGGCACCTCGCGCCCGGCCAGGCCGGCGGGTGGAGCTACCGTGTGGAAGAGCGTTCCGACGGGGACGCCGGTATCGAAATTCACGCGGGGGATTTCACCGTGTACTCCGTCGACGGTCCTCCCGTTCCCCCGCCGTCGCAGCGTCAGCGGTTGCCGTTCAAGGTCCTCTACAATAACGACGGCTCGAAGATTGTGAACCGGTCGCTGATCGGGGAACCCGTCACCTCCGCGAATGCCGGACGGGCTTTGCAGTCGACCGTGGACGAAGTTTCCGGGAGCGATGTGGAGGTCCACCTGTTCTGTCCTTCGTTCACCTGGGTCCCCTGGTGGCAGAGTGATTTTTATCCCATGGATGTGCACTGGGATTGGTTCCGGCGAACCTTTCCCCATATCACGGACCCGACACCGATACCGGGATTCGTGTTACAGGGCGGAGACCTGGTGCAAACGTTCGTCGACCATGCGCGGGATGAGGGACAGGTTCCCTTCCTGACATTCCGCCTCAATGATCATCACCGGTTGAACCTGCGCGGAGACGCCGTAACCCCGTGGGTCGTGCGTGTCCGGAGCCGTTTCTTTCACGAATACCCGGAATACCGGCTGGACCGGAGCGTGGTCCGGGATTGGGCTATCCCGGAAGTCAGGGGCCATGCGTTGAGCCTGATTCACGAGCTGGTTTCCGGGTACGACTTTGAGGGATTGGAGTTGGACTTCCTGCGTCATGACCGGTACTTCCGGGAGGATTTTCCCCCTGAGGAGCGGTACGCGATCACTGCCGACTTCATCCGTCGGGTAAGAGCGCTCCTGGATGAGTACGGTAACGGACACGACCACCGGTGGCTCGGTATCCGGGTCCCCATGTACTTTCGCGGCTTCGAAAGCGTCGGGGTCGATCTGACCGCCGCCGTCGAGGCCGGTGTCGACTTCGTCGTTTTGACTACCCGACACGACACCGACCAGCACGGGCACTATGCCGGGATCGCGGCGACAATACCCCATACCGCCGTGTACCTGGAATTGAACCACACGGTGGGATTGCCGCAGCAGCGTCCGGATCTTTGGTCGGGGGACCGGCGCCAGAGAATGTCGGACGAGCAGTATTACACCACCGCCCACCTGGCTTACAGCCGGGGTTTTGATGGGGTCAACCTGTTCAACTTCGCCTATCACTCCCGGCCCCACCAAAGACCGGTCCACGTCCTGCGTCACCTGGGAGATCCCGCCTGGCTGGCCGAACAGCCGCAACATTATTTTGTGGAAAGGCAACCGGGAGCGGGCCGCCTGGGATGGACGCCGCTGTCGGCGTTCGATCCCCTGGAACCGGGGGAATCGAGGAGACTGGAGCTGCAGATGGCGCCGCCGGCCGGCGGTTGGTCCTCCACCGGCCGAATGCGACTCCATGCCGCACCGGTTGAAGGCGAGCGCAAGTGGCGCCTTTCTTTAAACGGAACGGAATTGGAGGAAACGTCGGACGTTTCCCGCCTTTATCCGTCACCGGTGGATGACGGATTCGGTGTGGAGGAGGAGTACCGGGCCTGGCTGGTGCCGCCGGACCTTCCCCGGGACGGGGTCAACACGGTGACCGTTCAGTTGCTGGAAGGGAAGCCCTCATCCCTCAATTTTCTCGAACTGGGAATCCGCTGAGAACCCGCTGCGGAGGCGACGGGCGGCCAGGTGTCAATGACTCCGGAAATCACGCGAAGAATGCCTTCGCGACGGGTTGGGAGCGATTTCGGTCTGACCATGCGGTGGGATCGGGGCTTATTCCGAAAGTGATTGTCGCTTTCAGGCGCCGGGAGTATTTTCGAATCCGAAATGACTTTTTTGAGCCGGTACGTTTGCCTTATGGTCGGGTTGGGGGTCGCCGTTTCCATGGCGGCGGTTGAACCTTGCCGGATCGTTGTGGTGGACCGGGAGAATGGGTGGCCGGTGCCGATGGTGGAGTTGCGGACGACGCACAACGTTCGGTTTGTTTCCGACAATGCGGGCGTTATCGCGTTTGACCTGCCGGAATTGATGGGGCGGGAAGTCTGGTTTGACGTGGTTGGTCACGGGTACGCCGTGCCGGCCGACGGTTTCGGACAGCGGGGCGTGCGGCTGATGCCCGAGCCGGGCGGGAGCCTGGTGGTCGAAGTCGACCGTGCGATCGTGGCGCGCCGGTTGGGGCGCATTACCGGCGGCGGCATTTTCGCGGAAAGCCAGAAACTGGGGGAGGAAACGGATTGGGCGGAATCCGGGATTCTCGGGAGCGACAGCGTGCAGAGTGCGGTGCACCGGGGACGTTATTACTGGCTTTGGGGGGATACGGTGGTTCCCCACTACCCGCTCGGTATTTTTGATGCGACGAGCGCCACCTCCGGCGTGACGCCACTGGTAGATTTTGAGCCGCCGGTTCGGTTGCGGCTTGACTATTTTTCCCGGGCTGACGGCAATCCCCGGGCGGTGGCTCGATTGCCCGGGTCCGGTCCGACCTGGCTGACCGGATACGTGAGTTTGCCCGACTCAAGCGGGCATGCCCGCCTGGTCGCTTCTTATGCGAAAATCGAGCCGCCCATGGACGCCTACGAGCGGGGGCTCTGCATCTGGAACGAGGATACCGGGAACTTCGAGCGATTCCGGGTGCTCTGGGAAAAATCCGGGGGATCTCTGCCCCCGCCGTTCCCCCGGGGGCACCCGGTGTTTGTTGAGGATGATAAGGGCGTGGAGTGGGTGCTCTACGGGGATCCCTTCCCCACGCTCCGGCACCCGGCGACGTTCGAGGCGTGGAAGGATGACTCGACGTGGGAGGCGTTGGAGCCGCAGGAATCCCTGGTTGCCGCGGAGGACGGCCGTGACGTGGTCCCCCACAGCGGGTCGATTGCCTGGAACGAGTGGCGCGGGCGTTGGGTTGTGGTGTTCATGGAATATTTCGGCGAGCCCAACGCGTTCGGTGAGATCTGGTACGCCGAGGCGGATGACCCCGCGGGTCCGTGGGGGCCGGCGGTCAAGGTGCTCAGCCACGACCGGTACACCTTTTACAATCCGCGTATTCATTCATCCATTACGCCGGAAAATTCTCCCGTACTCCTTTTCGAAGGCACCTTCACGAAGCTTTTTTCCGACCAACACCGGCCGACGCCCCGATACGATTACAACCAGGTGCTCTACCGGCTGGACCTCGACGATCCGGCCCTGCGGCCCGCGTGGGATTCGGTGGGCAACGGAGGGGCGACGGACCCGTGACCGGCGAAGCCGAAGAGCGTTTGTCATCCCCGGACCTGCTTCCGGCGGTTCCGGGGGGTCGTTCCTTCCCGGCAACAATGGTGTTGATGCCCGCCGCACCGGCCGGCAGGATGCGGGAACCATGAGTGACGCGTCTCAAAGTTACGGGCCCTCGGGGGACAGCGGGGATCGGCCGGCGGAGGAGCCCGCGACGGTCGCCTTTTACGTGGGCGCCTACACCGTTCGGGGCAGCCGCGGGATTTACCGGTTTCAGGTGGATAGGGAGACCGGGAAGCTCGGCGGGGGGACGTTGGTGGCTGAGACGGCGAACCCGTCATTCCTGGCCCTGGATTCGTCCGGGCGCCGCCTTTTTTCCACCGGCGATGTCGAGGATCCCGCCGGCGGCCGGGTGGCGGCGGTATCGGCCTGGGCGATCGATTCGACGGGCGGGGGATTGTCACCGCTGGGCTCGGCGATCGCCGGGGGAAAGGGCCTGTGCCACGTTGCCCTCGACCCGTCGGGACGGATCGTCCTGGGCGCCGACTACGGAGGCGGACGGATAATCGCTTTTCCGGTGAAGCCGGACGGAAGCCCGGGGGAGCCGTCCTGTGTGATTCGGCACGAGGGGCACGGAGAGGATCCGGTTCGCCAGTCGGCCCCTCACGTGCATTCGGTGACGCCGGATCCCGCGGGCCGTTTCGTTCTGGCCGCGGACCTGGGAACCGACAAAATCTGTAGTTACCGACTGGATGCGGAAAACGGGGTGTTGGAAGCGCAGGGGACAGTGAAAATGGCGCCCGGGGCCGGCCCCCGCCACCTGACCTTCCATCCGAACGGCCGGCATGTTTACGTTATCAACGAACTGAATTCCATGGTGAACGTGTTCGATTACGACGGAAATCACGGCTCCCTGGACGAACGCCAGGCGATTTCTACGCTCCCCGCCGATTTCACGGGCGAAAGCTACACCGCGGAAGTGGCCGTGCATCCTTCGGGACGGTTTCTCTACG
>PXDC01000382.1 GCA_003565135.1 Verrucomicrobiota bacterium | reverse complement strand
GGCGACCCCGCCGTCAGCGGCGAAACCGCCTCTCCGGCCGGTGATGGGATCGGCAACCTGCTCAAGTACGCGCTGGACCTCGATCCGCACGTCCCCGCCACCGGGAAACTACCGGTCGCCGCGATCATCGATGGACACCTGAGCCTGACCTACACCCGCCGCAAGCTGGCGCCCGATATCGATTATGTGGTCGAAGTTTCCGAGGACCTGAGCAGTTGGTTTCCGGGCGAAGACTTCGTCGAAGACGTGGATTCCATCGACGAAGGGAACCGGATTCGCCTGACGGTTCGGGACCGGGAGCCGGCAACACAGAACGCGAGGCGATTCATACGCCTGCGAATCGTTCGTATTTGACATTATGCCCATCGCTTAAGCACAAATTTCCGGTGATCGTTTGACTCGTGAAATGCTATTCTCTACCATGAGGATCATATTGTTAAGGTGACATATTGACTGTAACGAACCATGAACCAAGCACCGTCCACATTTCGCAGAAAACCCGTCGCCCCGGCCGGTGACGGTTTCACCCTCATTGAGCTTCTCACCGTTATCGCCATTATCGGGATCCTGGCCTCGATCCTGATTCCGACGGTCAACGCGGTGCGGGAATCAGCGCGCAACGCGGAATGCGTCAGTAACTTGCGCCAGGTCGGCACCGGCATCATCGGCGCGGCCAACGACAACAACGGCCGATTTCCCCGCATCGACCAGTACGACATCGCCTGGAACCGGGTCGAAGCCCTCATGCAGGCGGTGGAACCGTACATGGGCGAGGGGTTCAACATCGGTGAGCACCCGGCTAACGAAAGCGCCGAACACGCCATCGGCGCCTGGCGCTGCCCCACGGTTATGGCCCAGCGTTTCGTGCAGTGGTCCTACTACCCCAACGGCAGCATGTGGGTGGACGGGTCCGGAGCAACCGGGCTCCCCATGGACAGTATTCCCGCCCCCACCCGCTACCCCATGATCTACGACCGGGGCGCCGTGAGCATTTCCAGTGGTCCGTTCGGCAACTGGAGTGTCGGGCAACCGACCAACCCGCAGAACGGTTGGCATTCCAACAACCGTATCAACGCGGCATTCGCTGACGGCAGCGTGCGCGGCTACACCTACACGCGCGATTCCTCCGAAGAGTTCTACCAGATCCTCCAGGAGGCGGACCCGGCGAACTGGGTCGGCCGGTGATTTGGCCGGGACGGCGGGTGAAAACCGCGCTTTCACCGGGTTAACGGGCCCGGTAACACTAAATTTGCACGGCCCGCGGGAGCGATTCCCGCGGGCCGTCGCGTATAAACATGTCAAAGTCCGTACGGAAAATCCGGGGCCCGCAGCCGGATATCACACCCGTCGAGAATTTTCCATCGCCCGCATAATCTTTGACTTTCCCGAGTAATCAACTATACTTTGCATTGAAGTTATTTGACTCACATTCAACCATCGGCCAGCCAATCCTTCACCACCATGACTCGCCCGAAATCCTCCCGGTCCGCGTTTACGCTCATCGAGCTTCTCACCGTGATCGCCATCATCGGTATTCTCGCCTCCATTCTCATTCCCACCCTCGGCGCGGTTCGGGAATCGGCCCGGAACGCCCAGTGCGTCAGCAACCTGAGGCAGTTGGGCATGGGTATGATTGCCGCCATCGGCGACAACAACGACCGCTTTATCAACCTGCCCCGCAACCCGGATTCCGGCGACGGCAACTGGCCGTGGAATCCCATCGTTGCACTCATGGTCAGCCTGGATCCCTATCTGGACAAAGGCGTTGCCATCGGGGAATTCCCCGGCAACGCCACCGCGGAACACGCCTTCGGGGTCTGGCGCTGCCCCACCCCGGAATCCCAGCGTTTTCTCCAATGGCCCTACTACCCGAGCGGGTGGCTGTGGCTCGGTTCGAACAGCCAATACCTCGCCCTGGGTCGCCCGGTCAACTCGATCGGCGTCGAGCTGACGCGCTTTCCCATGATCGCCGATCGGGGAAGCGACAACCTTCCATCAGGTGGCGGCGGCAATTTCGGCTCCTGGAGCCTGGGGGCGACTGGAACAAACGGCTTCAACCCCCACCAGGGATGGCACGCCAACAACCGGCTGAACGTGGTCTTCGCTGACGGCAGCGTCCGCGGTTACTCATACGTTCGCGGCGAAGACAGCGAGTTCCGGGATATCCTGACCGAGGCCCAGCCCAGCAACTGGCCGTAAAACTCAGTTTTCCCTTTCATTGCCCTCGGCTTTTCAGCAGTCTGGAGATTTGTGGAACAAATTCCCGACTTCTGAAAGCCATGCTGCAAATCGATGAAACGCGTACTCCCGGGGATCTGCTTCCCGGGCTGAAAGAAATCGAAAAGGATTACGCCGATCGGTTTTCCACCGACACCGGCGACAAACTGGCGCTCGTTCCGGACGACTCCCGGCAAGCCCAGGGCTACCGGGTGGAGCGGACCGACGGAACCGTAACCATCCGGTACAGCCGTCCCATTGACGCCTTTCGCGCCCTCGGACGCCTCATGGGGACCCTGGAATCGGGCGGGAAGGACCTGAACTTTTCCGAAACAACCCCCTTCTCCCTGCTCGGCGCCATGTACGACCTGTCTCGGAATGGAGTGATCGACGTACCGGCCTTTAAAAAAATCTTCCGACGCCTGGCGCTGATGGGCGTCAACAGCGTGGGCCTCTACTGCGAAGACACTTACGAAATAGCCGGTGAACCCTTCTTCGGCTACCTCCGCGGACGCTATACCCACGACGAATTGAGGGAGCTGGACGATTACGGGCACCAGTTCGGCATCGAGGTCTTTCCGTGCATCCAGACCCTGGGCCACCTGGACCAGATCCTGCAATGGCCGGCCTACGCGCACCTCAAGGACGCCGGAGGGGTCCTGATAGCCGAACACGAGGAAACCTACGCGCTGGTCCGCAAGATGATCGAAGCCGCCAGCGCTCCCTTCCGTTCGAAACGCATGCACGTGGGCATGGACGAAGCCTGGGGCATCGGCACGGGGGGATACAAGCGGCTTTTCGGCGAGAAGAGCCCGTTTGCCATTCTGAATCAGCACCTGGCAAAGGTTCGCGAAATCTGCCTGGAAAACGGGCTTCAGCCGATGATGTGGAGCGACATGTACTTCCGCCTCGGCTCCAAAACCGGGGATTATTACGACCGGGAGTGTGTCATTCCGGGCGAAGTCATAGACGGTATTCCCAAGGACGTGCAATTGGTGTATTGGGATTATTACCACACCGACCGCGAATTTTACGAGGATTGGATCGAAAGGCACCGTCAGCTCGGCTCCGAACCGGTGGTGGCTTCCGGTGTTTGGACCTGGGACCATCACTGGACCGCCCTCCCCTTCTCGTTCACCACCGTGGCCGCGTGCATGGAAGCCTGCCGGGCAAAGGGAGTGAACGAAGTCTTTGTCACCCTGTGGGGCGACGACGGCATGGAATGCGACATCCATTCCGCCCTCCCGGGCATCCAGTACTTCACCGAATACGGTTACCAGGAATCGGCCGACCGGATACGGCTGCATACCCATTTCCTCGGTTCCTGCCGCGGGCGTTTCGACGACTGGGTAAAAGCGAGCGAACTGGACCAGGTTCCGGCAGTGCAGGGAAACAAGGAAAGCCGCACCAATGTCAGCAAGTGGCTGCTCTGGCAGGATCCGCTCCTCGGCTTTCTCGATCCGGAAATAGCGGGACTCAAGCTCGATGACCACTACGCCCTGCTTTCGGAAGAACTGTCCGGCCGACTCGACCACAACGCCGACGCCGACAGCCTCCGGCGCGCCGCCCAGCTGGCCCGGGTCCTTTCCCTGAAGGTCGGCTTGAGGGAGAGCATTCTCGAGTCCTACCGGGCCGGCGACCGGACTTCACTCGGGAACGTGGCGGAAAACGATCTACCCGCCATCCAGAGGGAAGTCGAGGAACTCTGGCGATTGCATCGGAAACTGTGGATGGACAGCTTCAAGCCTTTCGGCTGGGAGGTCCTCGAACAACGGTACGGCGGTCTCGTCTTCCGGCTCAAAACCCTGGCCGACCGCCTCGCCGCATGGGCGACAAGGGAACTCGATCGGATCCCCGAACTGGAAACCGAGCTGCAACCGATTTTCAAGCCGGACAACGACCTCCCCCACCTGCGCGCCGCCCGCGCCCGGACCCCGAGCTTTATCAAGTAGGAAGATCGCTTGTCCTCGGAGACCGAAGATCCATGATTTCCTCACGCCATGGTTCCCTCCCGCATCCCACTCCCCTGCCGGCCGGTCCTCGTCACGGTCCTTACCGGGGCTTTGCTGCTGTTTGCCTCCTGTGAGCCGCCGGTTCCCCGCGAGCGGGACCTGCTGATCGCCACGGCCACCACCGGCGGTACGTTTTATCCGGTAGGCGTCGCCCTGGCGACGTTGATGACGCAGACGCTGGGAGACGAGGAACAGGTCCTCGCCAGCGCGATCACCTCGTCGGGTTCGGCCGAAAACGTGAGCCTCCTGGAAAACGACGAAGTCCAACTGGCCATCCTCCAGGCCCTCTTCGGTTCGATGGCCTGGCAGGGATCCGGGGTGTACGAGGGACGCCCGGTGCGGGATTTGCGCGGGATAACCATGCTGTGGGACAATGTCGAGCAGGTCGTTGTCATACGACGCTTCGCGGAAACCGGCACCGTAGACGACCTCGCGGGCATGGCCGGACAACGCGTTTCCCTCGGCTCGCGCTGGTCCGGAACCGAGGTCTCCGCACGGACCATTCTCACCGCGCTCGGCCTGGAACCGGGCCGCACATTCGACGTGATGCACCTCGGCTACGGTCCCAGCGCCAACGCCCTCCAGAACCGCCGCATCGCCGGCATGTTTCTCGCCGGCGGCATCCCCACCGGAGCGGTCACCCAGGCCATGGCCGCGCTCGGCCCGGACAATATCGCCTTCCTCGAGTTCACCGACGACCACCTTGAGCGCCTCCGCGACCAGTACCCGGTTTGGCGCCGTTTCGTCATCCCCGAAGAAACCTACCCCGGCCAGCGGGAACCGGTGCGCACCCTCGCCCAGCCCAACCTCCTGGCAACCACGACGCAGGTCGACGACGACGTAGTGTACCTGGTGCTGCGCACCCTCTGGGAAAACCTCGACTTCATCCAGCGCCAGCACGCGGCCACGCGGGAAATGAAACTGGAGACCGCCCTCGACGGCCTCCCTCTGCCCCTGCACCCAGGCGCGGTGCGCTTTTACCGCGAGGCCGGAGTCGACGTTCCCGATGCCCTCCTGCCACCGGAAATGATCCGGGAGGGCGACTCGTGAATCCGGAATCCCCGGCCGCCGCGGTAGTGCCCCCGGGCTGGCCGCGCTGGCTCTCGGCCTATGCGGGGCTCATCGCGCTCTTTCACGTCTGGTTCAACACCCTCGGCTCGTTGCCCTCCCTCTGGTTCAACAGCTTTCACCTCGGATTGCTCGGTTCCCTCGTCTGCTGGGCGGCCGCGGTGGAAGCCGGGAAACGCCATCGTCTCACGCCCGCCGTCTACCTGTTTCTCGGGATCCTGATCCTCCTGGGCGGAATTTACCTCCCCCTCGCCGAAGAAGCGCTGCGGGAACGAGGGGAAACCATGATCCTGCCCGACCGGATTGCCGCAGCGACGACAGTTATCCTCGCACTCATCCTTTGCCGGCGCACCAGCGGGTGGATCATTCCCGTTCTCGTACTTCTGGCAGTCGCCTACATCACGTTTTTCGGACGCTACATCGACGGCGTGTTTCACTTCCGCGGTCTGACCCTCGAACGGGTGCTCTACCGGTTCTACTTCACGGGCGAAGGACTCTTCGGGACGGTGGGTACCATCTCCGCGACCTTTGTCTTCATGTTCATCCTCTTCAGCGCCTTCCTGCTGAAGTCGGGCGCGGGCGATTTCATCATCCGACTCGCCCGCCTGCTCACCCGGCGCCTGCCCGGCGGCGCCGGTTACGTCGCCATCGTCTCCAGCGGGTTGACCGGGATGATCACCGGGAGCGCCGTAGCCAACACGGTCTCCACCGGGTCGATCACCATTCCCATGATGAAGCGCGCCGGCTTCCGGCCGGCCTTCGCCGCCGGCATCGAAACCGCCGCCTCGACCGGAGGCCAGTTGATGCCTCCGGTCATGGGGGCGGGCGCCTTCCTCATGGCCCAGTACACCGGCCTGCCGTACACCCAAATCATCGCCGCCGCCTTCCTCCCGGCTCTGCTCTACTTCTTAAGCCTCGCCTTCTTCGTTTGCTTCGAAGCCCGCAAGACCGGGCTGACCGCGTCCGACAACGGCGAGCCCCCCGACCGCCTCGGCCCGCTGTGTCGCGAGGGACTCCATTTCTTCGCCCCGATTACCGTCCTCATCGGCCTCCTCGTTTCGGGATTTTCCCCCACCTACGCCGCCGGCGGCGGAATTGCCGCAGTCATTGCCGCCTCCTGGTGCACTCGGAAACACCGCATGGGCCCCGCCGCCGTCGGCGGAGCCCTCGCCCTCGGCACCCGCAACGCCGCCCCCATCGCCATGCTCCTGCTCTGCACCGGGCTCGTCATCGGCGCTCTCAATATGACCGGCACCGGCGTCGCCTTCTCCCAACTGGTCATCAGCTGGTCCGGCGGCTACCTGATCGCCGCCCTGGGCTGGATCGCGGTAGCTTCGCTCATCCTCGGCATGGGCCTTCCCGTGACCGCCGCCTACGTCATGCTCGCCGTCGTGGCCGTTCCGGCGCTGCAGGAGCTCGGCGTCGCCCTGCTCGCCGCCCACCTCATCATCTTCTGGCTCTCCCAGGACTCCAACGTCACCCCGCCGGTCTGCCTCGCCGCCTTCGCCGCCGCCGGCATCGCCGAGACCCGCCCGATGAAGGCCGGATTCCAGGCCTGGAAGATGGCCAAGGCGCTTTACATTATTCCCCTGCTCTTCGCCTTCACCCCGCTCATCGACGGCGACTGGGGACAGCGTCTCTGGGTCGCCGTCTTTGCCGCGCTCGGCCTGCTCACCGTCAGCGCCGCCTTCGCCGGCCACGGCCTGCGCCCCCTCAAACGATGGCAGTGCGCCGTCCTCCTCCTCATCGCACCCGCCCTCTTCTGGCCGGCCCCCCTGCTCAACCTAGCCGCCCTGCTAGCCGTACCCGCCACCCTGGCCCTCTTTACCCGATCCCACCCGATCCCTAAACCCCAACCCGGCGGAGCCGGTACCCAATCGTAGCGGCGCGCTGCTACGTGGCGACGGGGACTATAACTTTCCAGCAGGGAATTTTTTGTCGCGCGGGAGATTCGAGACCGCAGGAGCGACGGAGCCGGGTTCCCGCATCAAACCGGGAACCGGGTCCGGCACTGCTTGGGGAATCGTACCGGCTGCGGCGCCGACCGTCGAATCCGGGTGTCGCGATCGCCGATCGTCCCCTCAGTCCCGGGAATCGTTGCGGGAGGACTCAAATGTACACGAACGGAAACTCGGGCTCGACGCCGAGGTGCACCTGGCCGACGGTTTCGAATCGGTTGGCGGCAATGAACCCGTGGTGCCGCAGCGTGTGAGCGTCGCGAAAATGACGCTCGAGGCGGCTGGTCGCGTAGATACCGGAGGTGCCCGCGAGGCCGTGCATCATTTCGGTCACGGTGGCGGCCGTATTTGCCGCGTGGGTACCGGCGAGCACGAGATCCGCCCTTTGTTGGAGCGTCGAGGACTCGCCCGCCCGGGTCCGTTCCCACGTCCGCGAAACGGTATCAAAAAACTGAACACGTGCCGCGCCCAGCATTCCCTCGGCACGCGCGAGCGTGGCCTGGACATTCCCCCGATCCCGAAGTTTTCGCGCGTAACCGAGCGCGGTCTTTTCCAGGGCGATTTCCTTGAATGCGTCGATCGCTCCGCGGCCGATCGCGAGCAAAACGGGGGTGAAGATGGTCACTACGGTCCCCATGCCCGGAAAGCGATAGAGGGGCCCCTGATAATGCGGCCCGGGCTCGAACCGGGGAGCCAGCGGAAAGACGCGCGAGGCGGGAACGCAGACGTCATGCAAGGCGACATCGTTGCTGTCCGTTCCCCTCATTCCAAGGGCGTGCCAGGTGTCGATGATCTCCACCTCGCCGGCCGGCACCACAAACTGCAGGAGCTCGGGGGTACCGTCCGGCGTTTCCTTCGGTTGCTCGCCGTCCATGACGATCCCGCTCAGGATAAGCCAGTCGGCATCATGAATATTGCTCGCCAGGGGCGCGCGTCCCGTGAGCCGGTACCCGCCGTCGGCCTCGACAGCCCGCAGCGGCGGGTGGAAGGCGCCGGCGATCAGGACATCCGGTCCGGACCCGTAAATCTCCTCGACCCCTTCTTTCGGCATGCGGGCACACCACCAGGCGACGTGGTTGCCGGCCTGCAGCGCCCAGCCGGCCACGCTGTCGAATCCGGCGACCTCTTCGGCCACCCGCGCGTAGGTGACCGGGTCGGTTTCGAGTCCGCCCAGTGTTTGTGGAAGGAACATACGCTGGAGGCCGCTTTCGGTAAGAGCGTCCAGCACAGCCTTTGCGGGACGTCGCTCCCGCTCGGCATCATCCGCGTGGGTGCGGATCGTCGGACCCAGCTTTCGTGCGATTTCCAAGAGTTCCCGATCGATG
>PXDC01000099.1 GCA_003565135.1 Verrucomicrobiota bacterium | reverse complement strand
TCGCGCTGGACGGCGGCGGGCGGATCGTCATCGGCGGAAATTTCACGGTCGATAAGGGCGAGGTCCGCAATCGAATCGCCCGTCTGCTGCCCGACGGATCGTTCGACGCGACCTTCCGCGACGACGTGACCGGCGCCAACGACGCCATCTTCGCGGTTTTGAATCAACAGGACGGCAGGATCGTGATCGCCGGAAGCTTTACGCAGGTAAACGGAGGAACCCGAAAAGGCCTGGCCCGACTGGAAAGCGACGGCGCGCTCGACGAGTCTTTCGCCGCGGGTTTGACCGGGGCGGACGGCACTGTGCGGGCGCTCGCGAAGGACGCCGCGGGAAAGATTCTCGCCGGAGGCATGTTCGGTTCAATCCACGGTTACCCGGTTCACCGTATTGCCCGCATCAATACAGACGGCACCCTTGACACCCTTTTCGCCGCCGGCCTGGCCGGCGCGAACGGATCGGTGAACGCCATCGCCCTTCAGCCGGACGGCAGGATCCTGATCGGGGGAAGCTTTTCCATGGTTCACGCGGAGCCGCGTCGGGGGATCGCGCGGCTGCACCCCGATGGCTCCCTGGACGAGTCTTTCGGCGAGGGAATGAGCGGAGCTTACGAAGTGAGCACCGTCGCCGTGCAGGCCGATGGGAAAATCGTAATCGGAGGCAGCTTTCAGACAGTCAACGAAGTCGCCCGCAATCGTATAGCCCGATTGAATACCGATGGCTCGCTGGACACGGGATTCGCCGGCGGCGTGACGGGCGCCGACGGGTGGGTGAACAGCGCACGTATCCAAACCGACGGAAAGATCGTCATCGGCGGCTCCTTCCAGACCGTACACGGGGAAGGACGCGAACGGATCGCCCGATTGCGCGCCGACGGCTCCCTCGATCCCGCGTTCAATGAGAACGCGAGCGCCGATGGATGGGTCCGCGACATCGCGATCCTGTCCGACAACAAACTGTTGCTCGCGGGATCCTTTCTCCAGGTCAACGGCGAAGTCCGCCACCGGATCGCCCGGCTGTACGGCGAACCAGTTCCGCCCTCCGATATTCTTCTCAGCCATAACAGCGTAACCGAACACCAACCGGACGGAACGGCCGTGGGCGTGTTTACCGGCGTTGATTCCTACTATAATACGCACGCTTTCGCTCTCGTTGCCGGCGTGGGCGACTCCGACAACGCCTCCTTCGCGATAGCAGACGACACCCTGATGACCGCGCGGCCGGAAGGCTTCGAAGCCGGCGAAAGCTATACCGTCCGGGTGCGAGCCACCAACCCCGCCGGCCTTTCGGTCGAGAAGACTTTCACTCTAACCGTGGAGCCTAACCAGCCGCCGGCCGACATCCTTTTGAGCAAAACCACCGTTCCCGAGAATTGGGCGATCGGAACGACGGTAGGAATGATAACGGCCGTCGATCAGGACTGGGGAGAGCAGCACACATTCAGCCTGGTTGCCGGCGAGGGGGACCAGGGAAACGCGTCCTTCAGGATTGAAGACAATCTGCTAAAAACCGGCATCGTTTTCGACCATCAACTCCAGGACCACTATTCCGTCCGGATCCGAGCCACCGACATCGTAGGAGGATCCCTTGAAAAAACATTCGAGCTGGCGGTCATCGCCTCCCCTCCTCCAGCTCCCTTGCCGGGCGAACTTGATCCGTTTTTCAATCCGGACATTTCGATCAACAACACAGTGGCAACAGTAGCCGCGCAATGGGACAAAAAGTGGCTTATAGGCGGATACTTTACCAGCGTGCAAGGTCTGCCGCGAGGCCGGATAGCCCGCTTGGATCCGGACGGGACTTTGGATACCTCGTTTATGAGCGGATTGTCCGGGGCGAATGGAACCGTCATGTCACTGGCGGAGCAGAGCGATGGAAAGATTCTGGTCGGCGGGGAATTTACTTCCCTCAACGGGACGGCACGAAACCGGATCGCCCGCCTGCACCCCGACGGGAGCATCGACACCTCCTTTGCGGCGGGTCTGTCCGGCCCGAATGGGCGGGTCAATTCTATCCTGGTTCAAAGCGACGGAAAAATCCTGATTGGCGGAGAATTTACCACCGTTAATGGTCAACCCCGCACGCTGATCGCACGCCTGAACGAGAACGGAACGATCGACGAAACCTTTGCCGCTGTATCACTGGATTACAATTTCGGCTGGCCGGGAATCACTTCGATCGCAAAGGATGCCGAAGGGAGGATCCTTATCGGAGGATTCTTCACTGAGGTAAACGGGTTTCCGCTAAGGTGCATCGCTCGCCTGAACGCCGACGGCACCCGCGACTTGACCTTCTTGAATGTAATCCGCCCCTCTACAAACGGCGCCAGCAGCACGGTCCGGTCCATCGTGGTGCAGAGCGATGGCAAGATTCTCATCGGGGGCTATTTTCAAACGGTCAATGGAACGACACGCCGCGGGATCGCGCGATTAGAGTGGGATGGAGAGGTCGACCATACATTTGGCGATGGCCTTGCCGGAACAGACGACGGAGTCCGCAACGTCGTCCTGCAAGACAGCGGCAAGGCGCTTCTTTCCGGAGGCTTCACGATGGTCAACGGACAGCCACGCAACCGGGTCGCACGCGTGAATGCGGACGGTACGCTCGATAACACGTTCGGCGAGGGCATGGCTGGGGCTTCCTCCTGGGTTTTCTCCATGGCGATCCAGGATGACGAAACCCTTCTCATCGGCGGTCAGTTTAGTTTCGTGAACAATCTTCCACGCTCAAGGATTGCGCTTCTAGAAGCGGGTGAATTCCCGGAAAACCGTGCTCCCAACGACGCCGTTTTGAGCAACCGCTCGATCGTGGAGAACCGCCCCATCGGTACTGTCGTCGGAACGCTTTCAGCAGTCGATCCGGACGAAGGGGACTCCCACACTTTTTCGCTTATCAGCGGAGAGGGCGACGACGGCAACGCCCTGTTCAACATCGAAGGGAACACATTAAAAACAGCCGCCGTCTTCGACCACGACTCTGAACGCAGCTATTCGATCCGTATTCGTTCTTTGGACACATCCGGCTTATGGGTGGACCGGCCTTTCACGATCAGCGTAAAACCGGACCTGACGCCGACCGACATTCGCTTGAGCGACGACTGGATCGTCGAAGGGCAGCCTGCGGGCTCCCCGGTCGGAACGCTGTCCGCCGTCGCGCCGGGCGATGACCTTCTCCACACCTACACTTTGGTCGAGGGCGATGGAGATGAGGGGAACGATTTCTTCGCGATCGATGGCGACACCTTGAAGACGGCCGCCGTCTTCGATCACGAGATCCAGGACAGTTATACGATTCGTATCCGTGCAACCAATACGGAGGGTTTTCATCTGGAAAAAACTTTCGCCATCATGGTCTGGCCCACCCAGCCCGCGGGTAATCTCCCCGGCTATGTCGATCCCGGCTTTGATTTCAGCGCCACCTTGAATGGTCCGGTGAAGGCGGTTGCCTCACAAAGCGATGGCAAATGGGTCATTGCAGGTGAATTCACGGCCATTGACGGGGCACCGCGTCGCGGCGTCGCCCGAATCAATGCCGATGGAAGCCTCGATCAATACTTCGCGGATGGTCTGTTCGGCGCGAACGCCGCGGCCTGCGCCGTCGCCGTGCAGGAGGATGGAAAGATCCTGGTCGGAGGAGCCTTTACTTCTGTTCACGACGAGCCCCGTCATGGTCTCGCCAGGCTGAATCCAGACGGAACGCTCGATCCCGTCTTCGACGATCCCCAGGTCGATGCTGGCGCGACCGTTCGGGCCATTCACGTGCAACCCGACGGCAAAATTATCCTCGGGGGCAATTTCACCTCGGTGGCAGGGGAGCCACGCCAGAGTATTGCCCGCTTGAACGCGGACGGATCGCTCGATGACTGGTCCGTAGGAGAGCTGAGCGAAGTTCACAACGATGTCCGGGTCATAGCCGTGCAGCCCGATGGGAAAATCGTCACGGGCGGCGCCTTCGAAGATCCACACGGCCACAATCGGGGACGGATTGCCCGTTGGGACTCGGACGGAAACCTCGACCCGGATTTCTCTGTGGGCCAATTTGATGGGCCGGTTTACGACGTCGCCCTGCTCGCCGACGGCAAGATCCTGGCCGGCGGCTTGTTCAGCGACTATGGCGGCCATTTCCGCTACAAGATTGCCCGGTTTCTCGACACCGGGGATCTCGATCCAGACTTTTTCGCCGACTTGGTTGACCCCGGCGCGATTCACTCCCTCTCCGTTCAAGCCGACGGCAAGATTTTCATCGCCGGCACATTCACCGAAATTTACGGCGAACCCCGGAACCGCATCGCCCGCCTCAATCCCGACGGCAGTCTCGATTCCACCTTCGGCGATGGCGTGCCGGGCGCCAACGGACCCGTCTATGCCATGGAGCTTCTTGAGAATCACGGGAGGCTACTCATCGCCGGCGATTTCACCGCCGTCAATGGCTTCGCCCGCGACCGGGTGGCTTTGCTGCGCGGGGATCCGCCTCCTCCCCAACCCCCGAGCGATATCCTTCTCAGCAACGATCGGATTGCGGAAAATGAGCCTGCCGGAACCGTCGTCGGACTTTTTTCCGCGATCGACCCCAATGAGGACGATACCCATAGCTTCACTCTCGTCAGCGGCGATGGCGACGACGGCAACACCGCATTCAGCATCGAGGGAGATGCCCTGACGACGGCTAAGGCCTTTGAACACGCGTCCCAGAGCGAATATTCCATCCGCATTCGGGCCACGGATCCGGAAGGACTTTACCTGGAAAAGACTTTCATCATCACGGTTGAGCCGAACCAACCTCCGGTCGAAATCCTGCTGTCGGATTCGATCGTCCCCGCAAATTGGCCGGCCGGTACCGGGATCGGAACCCTTGCGGCCATCGATCCGGACGACGATACCCATACGTTCGAACTCGTGGCCGGCGACGGCGACGAGGGGAATTCGTTTTTCGCGATCGAAGACGATCTCATGAAGACCGCGGCGGTCTTCGACCATGAGGTCCAGGAGACCTGGTCGATTCGCGTTCGCGCCACGGACCCGGGCGGTTTGTCCGTCGAAGAGATCCTGACGCTAACGGTGGAGCCCGCGCATACGATTCCCGCTCCCGGCGGTCTCGACTTCTCCTTTGCCCCTGGAACCGTCAACGGCTCCGTTCAAGCGGTTGCTCGCCAGCCTGACGGCAATTGGATCGTCGCAGGTTGGTTTACGACCGTTCACGGGCAAGCAAGAGGGTCCATCGCGCGCTTGAACGCTGACGGAACCCTCGACACCTCCTTCCTGGCTAACCTCTCCGGCGCCAACGGATCCCTCTTGGCCGTGGCGGTGCAAGAGGACGGATCGATTCTGATCGGCGGAGCCTTCACCTCGGTGAATGGAACTCCCCGAAACCGAATCGCGCGTTTGCATCCAAATGGGGCCCTTGACACCACGTTTGTCGCCGAAAGCAGCGAGCCCTACGATTCTGTTCATACGATCTTGGTGCAGGCGGACGGCCGGATTCTGGTCGGCGGTAATTCCTCCGCCGCCGACAGTCCGTCCCACATCCGTTTCGCCCGACTGAACACCGATGGAAGCCTCGACGACGAATTCGCTCCCCAAGTCGGCGTTGCCGGCGATTACGTGAACGCGATCGTTGGCCAGGGAGACGGTTCGATTTTTATCGCGGGCCGCTTCCTCCAGGTCGATGGGGTTGCCAGGCGTCACCTCGCGAAGATCGGTGCGGACGGCACGCTCGATTCGTCGTTTGCCCCGGAAATCGTCGGACACTTTCTTGACGCGATCGCGATTCAACCGGACGGAAAGATCCTCATCGGCGGATATTTCAGCGCGGTGAACGGTAGCCCTCGAAACAACATCGCGCGGCTAAATGCCGATGGCTCCACCGACCTCACGTTCGGCGAGGGCCTGACCGGCCTCAACAACAGGGCGTTCGCACTCGCGTTGATGCCAGACAATCGGATCCTCGTGGGAGGCGGCTTCACCAATGTGAATGGCGTCCTTCGCAACCGCGTCGCCCGCCTGCATCCGGACGGCAGCCTCGACGCCGATTACGGCCTCGGCTTGTCCGGCGCGAACTCGACCGTCCTCAGCCTCGCCCCGCACCCCCACGATGAAACGTTCCTGATCGGCGGACATTTCACCTCGGTCAACGGGCAAACTGCTCAGAGGGTCGCGCTGCTGCACAATAATGAGCTACCGCCCCACCAACCGCCGTCCGACATTCTCCTGAGCCGAAACTGGTTTCTCGACAGCGCGCCGCCCGGCTCCGTCGTCGGCACACTCACCGCCATCGATCCGGATGAAGATGACACCCACGCCTTTTCCCTCGTTTCGGGCCAGGGAGACAGCGGCAACGCGTTTTTTTCCATCGAAGGCAACGAACTGAAGACGGCCGCCACATTCGATCACGCGACCCAAAACAGCTACTCCGTGCGTATCCAGGCAACGGATGCGGAGGGCTTGTGGGTGAAGCGGAATTTCACGATCTTCATGGGAGCGGGTTCAGGCGACGCGCCGGGGGGCATCGATTTTGCTTTCGAGCCGGGGGCAATCGACGGAACGGTCCAGGCCATCGCCCGACAGGCCGACGGCAAATGGATAATCGGCGGCAGCTTCACGAGTGTTGACGGCCAGCCGCGAGGGCGCGTCGCCCGCCTGAACGCGGACGGATCGCTCGACCGGTCCTTCGGCGAAAGGATGGCACTGGCCAACGGCACGGTGATCGACGTGGCGGTCCAGGAGGACGGAAAAATCCTGATCGCCGGTGGATTCACCGGCGTCAATGGCGTGACGCGCGCTCGCCTGGCGCGGCTGAATCCGGACGGAAGTCTCGATGAGGGCTTTCAGATTACCGTGACGAGCGGTCGCTCCGGCATTTTTTCTCTCGCCCTGCAGAAAGATCAAAAGATCCTGATATCGGGAGACTTTGTATCGGTAAACGGACAGCCTCACAGTCGGATCGCCCGTTTACACCCGGACGGCAGCCTCGACGAGTCGTTTTCATACGACCATTACGTCGCGGTTGAAACGGCGGCCCTGCAACCGGATGGCAAAATCGTGATCGGCGGCCGGTGGCAACTGCCAACGGATGGAAGCACATTCGTAACATCCCGATTGAACCCGGACGGCTCCGTGGATGAAACCTTTGTTGAGCCAAGGTTAAGCGCGGCCATCGACACCATCGCCATTCAGGAAAACGGAAAGATCCTCCTCGGAGGCCGATTCACTTCGATCTTTTATCCGAATGCCCCATCGAGCACGCCGCGACATCGCATTGCACGGTTAAACCCGGACGGCACCCTGGATACCGCTTTCGGCCAGAATCTCACCGGCGTCGCGGGAGGCTCGAACCCACGGGTGCTCTCCATCGTCCCCCTGCCGAACAGAAAAATTCTGATCGGCGGAGAGTTCACCACGGTCAACAGCCAGCCCCGCAACCGTGTCGCCCTATTGAATGACGACGGCACGCTCGACGATTCCTTCGGCTCCGGCATGAGCGGCGCGAACCACACGGTCCTGGCCGTGGCCCCGCGCGGCCTGGACCTCCTCATCGGCGGAAGCTTCACGATGGTGAACGGCATCCCGCGCGACGGCCTGGCCATGTTGAAAAGCGACAACGAGCCCCCGACCGACCTTTTTTTGAGTGACGATGTCATTCCCGAAAACCGTCCGATCGGAACCACCCTGGCCACTCTTCATGCCATCGATCCCGATGAATGGGATTCGCACACCTTCATGCTGGTCTCCGGCGAGGGCGACGAAGACAACGGGGCCTTCAGCATTGACGGCAGCAACCTTAAATCAACCACACTGATCGACCATGAGGAACGGGCTGTTTATCGCGTTCGCGTTCGCACCACCGATCTCGGAGCCCTTTCCATGGAGAAGAGCTTTGTTCTCACCGTCGAGCCCACCCCGCCCGCTCCGGAGCCCGGTTCGATCGATTCCGCTTTCGAAGCGTTTCCGGACAACCACGTCCGCGCGATCGCGCGGCAGCCCGATGGGCGCTACCTCGTTTCCGGCTTCTTTCAGAACGTGCAGGGAACTGCCCGCCGAAATGTCGCGCGACTTCACGCGGACGGCAGCCTTGATAGCTCGTTTCCAGATGTCTTCGCCGGAACCAGCACCCCCGTCGTCGAAGCGGTCGCTGTGCAGCCGGACGACCGGATCCTTATCGGCGGAGGTTTTCGGTTTGTTCACAACACTTGGCGCAGCCGGATTGCCCGCCTGAACGCGGATGGGTCTCTCGACACGACTTTTGGACACAACGTCGGCGAAATCGATGGTTCTGTCTGGGAGATCGCACTGCAACCGGATGGCCGGATACTCATCGCCGGCGCCTTCACCGACGTGCATGGAACCCCTCGGGGAAGAATCGCCCGCCTCAATTCAAACGGCACACTCGATACCGGCTTTGGCCCCGGACTGACAGGAACCGACGGTTCCATCAGCGCCCTATACCTCCAGGATGACGGCAAAGTTCTCATCGGCGGTTCATTCAGCACTGTCAACGGCTCGCCGAAAAACCGCATTGCGCGACTGAACCCAGATGGAAGCCTCGACACCGCCTTCGTATCAGGCCTGGCCGGAGCGGACGGCTCTGT
>PXDC01000023.1 GCA_003565135.1 Verrucomicrobiota bacterium | reverse complement strand
TGATACGACGGGTCCTTGTCCTGGCGGGATTGAATGGCGGCGATTTCCCGCCAGACGGCGACAAGGCCGCGCGGGCAGTGCGGCAGGTCGTGACGGATCTCTTGGTGGAGTTTCCGAAGGTGGTAACAGGGCACGGCGGCGTACATGTGGTGTTCGGTGTGAAAGTTCATGTGCCAGTAGAGGAACTGCAGGAATGGGTTGAGCAGGAAGGTGCGGCAGCAGAGGCGAAAATCCGGGACGTTGTCCTGGAGGCCGATGTGCTGGGTATTGTTACACAGAAAGAAGAGCCACTTGCCGTAGAAAGGGGCGAGGGTGGTGACGACCGGGAGCATCCACCATCCCATCGTCAGCGAGACCACCGCGATGGTCCCGTGGCCGGCGAGCAGGATCCGCGCCCAGCGGACGGGAGGAACGCGCCGCCCGGGATCGGAGGACGGGAATAGATGGTTCTCCCATTCGCCCTCGAACCGGCCCCGTGCGGTGCGAAACGTTTCGCGGAAGGTGTGCCATGCGGCCGTCGGGTCGATGAAACCGGTCTTGAAGAAGTGCCGGACCATGAGCCGGATCGGGAGGACGACTTCGAGGTCGTCGGGCGGGTGAAGGGTGTAGCGGTGGTGCCGGGCGTGACTGGCTTCGAACTTTTCGTGATTGATCCAGCCGAGAAAGGCGAGGATGGACGCGAAGAGACGGTTGAGGCGCCGATTGCGGAACACCGTTCCGTGGCTCAACTCGTGCACGCCGTTGATGAGAAAGGCGGCCACCATTCCGTGGAGGAAAACCAGGAGCACGGTTGCGGGCCACGGCCCATGTGCGGCCGAAAGCAGCGTCGCGGCGCCGGTTGACAACAGCATCCCCAAGTACCCGCCGGTCTGCAGGAATCCCCGGAGGTTGCTGCGCCGGTGCAGGGCGCGCAGCACGTCGGGCGGGACGGGGGTGCGGTACCAATTGATCACGGGCGCGCGCCGCTCGCTGTCGGTGAAGCGAACCAGATCCTTTCGCGAGTCGTCGAAAGATTTCCCGGGATTCATCCGCGGCAATATACCACATCCGAAACCCCTTGCCTTACAAGCCGGTTTTGCAGTACGGATTTGAACATGGCGCTTTCCCGGGAACTGGCCCGTCGCCCTCGAGTGATCATGGATCTGGCATCGCGGGGAATCGCCGGTGCGGTTTCGCTGGGGCGGTATAACTACACGGAAGCCCGGCCGGCGCTCGAAGACCACGTTCACCGGGGGGCGATCGAGATCTGCTTTCTGGTCAAGGGATATCAAACCTATACAGTCGGCGGGCGCAGCTACCGGCTGACCGGAGGCGATGTGTTTCTCGCCTTTCCCGGCGAACACCACAGCACCGGCGGCCTGCCGGAGGAGAAGGGAATCCTGTACTGGATGGTCCTGAGGACCGCGCGCGGGCGTGAGCGTTTTCTCGGTTTGCCGGAAACCCAGGCGCGCGACCTTCGGGACGCGCTTCTTGGCCTGCCGGTGCGTCACTTTCGGGGTTCGTGGACAATGAAGGAGCATCTCGACCGGATTTCCGATTTGTTTCACCGGAAGCCCGATCCTTTGACGGCGTTTGCGATCGCCAATCGGACAGGCGCCTTTCTCCTGGAAGTGATCGGCTGCGGGAGAGCGCCGTCGCGCCGGAAACAGGCGCGAAGCCTGAAACCCGTCACGGCCTATATCCGCGCCCACCTGGACGAACCTTTGTCGGTGGAACGGCTTGCGGACGTCGCGGGATTGTCGGTTTCCCGTTTCAAGGGGCGCTTCAAGGAAGAGGTGGGTGTGCCGCCGGCGGAATACGTGATGCGGCAGAGGGTGCTCGAGGCCGAACACCGCCTGAAACGCGGAAAGGAATCGGTCACAAGAATCGCCCATGACCTCGTATTTTCGACATCCCAGTATTTCGCCACCGTGTTCAAGCGTTTTTCCGGCCGCTCGCCGAGCGAGTTTGGGAAGGGGAGCTCCCGTCGGCGGCATGATTGAGTTTACGGGTGAAAATGATCGTAACAGCCGAATCTGAAAGAGGACTCACGATGCACGACAGACCCAGGGAAGCGAATTTAAAGTCCATGCGAGAATGAATCAAATAGGCGACAGGATGGACGCGGCCTTGAGAGAGGTTTCGGAAGAGGTCGTGCTGCCTCGTTTCGAGAACCTGAGAGAAGGGGAGGTCGAGGAGAAGTCGCCTGGCGAATGGGTGAGTATTGTGGATCGCGAGGTCGAGGCGTCACTGACCCCGCGCCTCAGGGATTGGCTTCCGGGGTCACGCGTGATCGGAGAAGAGGCCGTGGCTGCGGACGGT
The DNA here is from genome assembly GCA_003565135.1 of Verrucomicrobiota bacterium. GTDB lineage: Bacteria > Verrucomicrobiota > Verrucomicrobiia > Opitutales > T3Sed10-336 > PXDC01. The sequence continues at coordinate 6,281 of PXDC01000023.1, read as the reverse complement.
TCCTTGTTAACCGGTCTCGACGAAGGGTGGGTCTGGCTCGTCGATCCGCTCGATGGGACGGCAAACTTCATCGCCGGAAACGACGATTTCGCCATCATGGTTGCGCTGTTGCGGGAGGGCGAACCCGAAGCATGTTGGATCTTCACTCCGCGTACGGGAAAACTCGCTCATGCGGAAACCGGCGGCGGGGCCTACATCGAAGGTGAACCCTTCCGGATTCCTACGCCGGCCGGCGCCGATTCACCGCCCGGAGTAGTCAAACCGAGATTTCTCCCGCCGGGTTTTAAGGCGGAACTGGAAAGGTGTGCGGACGGATCCTGGCCGTACGCACTCGGCAGTGGCTCAGCCGGAATCGATTACCCCATGCTCATAGGAGGGCATTGGTTCTTTTTACTCTACTGGCGAACACTGCCGTGGGACCATGTGCCGGGAGTCCTTCTGGTCACGGAAGCAGGCGGTCATGCGGCGCGATTGGACGGAAGTCGCTATCGCGCGTCGGATTGCCGCAACGGACTCCTGGTGGCGCCGGACCACGAAGCATGGACGGCCGCACGAAGCGCGTTGCCTGAGTAATCCCTTGCCGATGGCCGAAAGAATCTCACCAGGACCCCACGGGAAACAGCGGGATGCTGCCCGCGTTTCGGTCGATTTCCGGAAAAAATAGGGAAAATCCCCGATGCGGGATATTCCGCAATCGCCTAAACTTGTTCGCAACACCCGGAAACCATTCGACAGGGATTCACCATGAATGACTCCAAGCTGAATCGTCGCACGTTTTTCACGCTGGGGGCTGCGGCCCTTGCCGGAACGGCGCTCTCGTCGACTGGGCTCAAGGGCGGGAACAATCGAACATTCGGTCGTTCCCAAATGGGCCTCTACCGGTTCGCTCTCGGCGACGTAGGGGTCACGGTGTTCAGCGATGGCCACTTTCACCTGTCCGATATCACCCCGGAAGACATGGATGCTGCCGCCACGCAAGGCGTCAATATTGATGCGGAAACGCGCGATGAGTATTTCCGTACGCGACTGCTGCACGAGGGTGATTTCCGCCTTCCGGTCAGTCCCGTGCTGATCGAATCGGGCGATCGAACCGTGCTGGTGGACAGCGGTTGGTCGGTCGCGCCCGTGTCGCCGCACACGGGCCATTTGGCATCCGGGCTTGAGATGGCAGGGGTTTCGACCGAAAACATCGACGTCGTGGTTCTTACCCATGCGCATCCGGATCACTTGGGCGGGCTTGTCGACCCGCGGACCGAGGATCCGGTCTTTCCCAACGCCGAGGTCGTGATCAGTGAAACGGAGTACGGGTTCTGGACCGGCGACCAGGCCGCTCCGGTTCTGCAGGCATTCGACGTTTTGAAAGGGATCCCGAAAATCCTTCATTCAATGGATGACCGGATCCGTCTGGTGCGGGACGGAGATGAGGTGATCGGCGGGGTCCGAACCCTGGCGACCCCGGGGCATACGCCGGGTCATATCTGTGTCGGCGTGGAGGCGGACGGGCGCGAGCTACTTCTCACGGGAGACGCCATCACCACCATTCACCTTTCGTTCGAGCGCCCGGGTTGGCATAATCTCTTCGACCTCGATCCGGAGAAGGGAGCAGAAACGAGGAAACGGCTTCTGGACCGGGCCGTTGTCGACGAAATGTTGATCGTGGGCTACCATTTCCCCTTTCCGGGGATCGGGTACGCCCTTGAGTTTGAAGAAGCCTACCGATGGCACGCCGCCGGCTTGACGGCCCTGCCATGACGAACGGCGACGGGCGCGGGGATGATGGGATCCATAAAACGTGGATGAATGGTGCTCTGATGATGGTCGTTGTGGTAGCAACGCCTGAAAAGTAATTGCCCCGATCGCACCCAAGTGGATCCCGAGGATAGGTTTTGTTTCTCACCGAGGAGCGAAACAGTCGTAAGGCGGGCCACCCGGTTGTGCGCTCAGCGCGGGCGTGCGGCGAGGGTGATTTCGACCTCGAGACGCTCGCCCTGGCGGAGGATGAGCAGGGAAACGTCTTCGCCGGGGCTGGTCGTTTCCAGGGTGGCGAAAAGCTCGGCCACGGTCCCGATTCGGGTTCCGTCGATTTCCAGAATAATGTCGCCTTCGACCGGAATCGAGTAGGGGCCGTAGCGGACACGGCGGCCTCCGGCACCATCTCGGAGGCCGGCGCGGTCGGCGTTGCCGTCAGGGTGAACGCGAGTGACGAGAATTCCCTGGCGGGCGGCCATCCTGCCGGAAGGGACCAGGCGACGGTCGAGGGCGATGCCCTCGATCTCAATCCATCCTCGTTCCACGCGGCCCTCCCGGAGAATCTGCGAGACGATGCGATCCACACTGTTGGACGGAACCGCCAGGCCGATTCCCACGCTGCCTTCCGCCGGTGAGATCATCATGGTGTTCACGCCGATGAGTTCTCCGCTCGAATTCAGAAGCGGTCCTCCGGAGTTTCCGGGATTGGTGGCGGCGTCGGTTTGAATGAGATTGCGAATGATAAAGCCGGACGGCGTGTCCACCGGTCGGTTTAAGGCCGAGACCACGCCCGCGGTCAGGGTCCCTTCGAGGCCGAAGGGGTTGCCGAGTGCGAACGCCTTTTGCCCGACCTGCAAGCGGTCGCTGTCGCCCTGTTTAATGATCGCCAACGATCGTCCCTGGGCATCGAAACGAAGAACGGCCAGGTCGAGTTCCGGGTCCGATCCCACGAGTTCGGCGGGATAATGGCTTCCATCAAAAAGTGTGACGATCAATTGCTGGGCCCCTTCGATGACGTGATGATTGGTCACCACAATGCCGTCGTCGCGGATGATGAACCCGCTCCCGGTACCACCCGTCGGAAACGGGCCCCGAAAACGGCTCCGAAACACGCTGAGCGAGGTCACATTGACGATCGCCCGGTGGGTTTCCCGGTACAGGCGCACGGTTCGAATCTCGTCCTCGCCGAGCCCCTCCGTGCGCAGCGGCGGAATCTCGGGTTCCGCGGGAACGCCCCGGGTATACATCGGTTCGAGCAACACTAGGTATTGCGGCGCCGGTTCCACCCGGGTGAGTCCCTGGCAACCGGACAGCAAGACCGCTGCGGCGGCGCCCGATAGAACGATGGCAAAGGCGAATCCTGTTCGGTGATGTTCTCTCATTTTTTCCGATCGGCGATTCCTTTTTGTGTGTCCTGCTCCGGCAGGAAGGGTTCCACGTGGACCAGAACGGAAATCACCTCCGGGTGGGTTTCGATAATGTTCTCCTTTACCCGGCGGGCGACCGTATGGCTTTCCTCGACGGTCATTTTCGGGTCGACCAGTATGTGGAGATCGACCTCGATCCAGTCGCCGGTCCGCCGCGCGCGGAAAGCATGGTACGCCTTTACCCCGGGGGTCGGCAGAATGTGTTCCCGCAGATCGTCGATGATCGCGCGCTCGGGGGCCGCGTCCATAAGGTCATCGAGAGTTCGCTTGCAGAGCTTGCCCCCTTCGAGCGCGAGATAACCGCCCAGCAAAACCGCCGCCAGCGGATCGAGAAAAGCGAGCCGATCGCCGCCGACGATCGCACCGCCGATTCCGATCGCCGCCACGACCGAAGAGATGCTGTCCGTCCGGTGATGCCAGGCATTCGTAAACAGCATGCTGGAGCGGATCTCGCGGGCGATCCGACGCGTCCGGTGAAAAAGCCATTCCTTCACCGCCAGCGAACCCAACGCCACCACCAGAGCGATTACGGAAGGGGTCACCGCCCGGCCTTCCCCCAGGCTTCGAATGCTGGTGTAAAGGATCAGGGCGCAGAATCCGAGAATGGCCAATCCGATGCCGCCCGAAACCAGTGTCGCGATCTTATGGTGGCCGTAGAGATGGGTTTCGTCGCTCGGCAACCGGGCGTATTTGAACCCGAAAATGACGGCGGCATCGGTGGCCAGGTCGGTCAGGCTGTGCAAACCGTCGGCCACCAGGGCCCGCGACTGCCCCCAAAGCCCAACCCCCACCTTGACGACGCCCATCGATAGATTCAGTCCGACACTGAGCCAGGTGACTTGGATGCCTTCCTCAAATCGTTCCACATCGCGAGCCTACGGTTTTGGCCAGCGGTGGCAATGCCATGAATGGGATTCGTCGACTCCGGCGACGGGGTGCGTTCCGGCTTGACCGCTCACCGCCTGCTCTGAAAACTTCGTCCATCAGATGGGCGAGCCCTGGCATGCCGATGACGCGATGGATTTGGTCGACCCGACGCCCTTGAAACACCCAACGAAAGGCGTTTTCGATGTTTCGGTATTTATTTGTTTTTCTGACCATTTTCCTCGGGCTGGTTTTCTCGGTTCACGGCCGATCCGACGGTCCGCTGGTGATTCGCAACGTCAATGTGGTGCCGATGGATGAAGAGCGGGTGATTCCTGACCGCACGGTGGTGATCGAAGGAGGGAAGATTGTTTCGATTGTCGACGGTGACGCCGGGGTTACCGATGACCAGGCGCAGGTGATCGACGGCTCGGGAAAATACCTGATGCCCGGCCTCGCCGAAATGCACGCGCATGTTCCGGGCGGACAGGATGAGGCGTACCGCAACGACGTCCTTTTCCTCTACCTCGCGAATGGCATCACGTTGATTCGGGGCATGGCCGGGGCGCCGGTTCATCTTGAAGTGCGGGAACAGCTGGCCAGCGGGGAAGTGCTCGGGCCTCGGCTGATAACGGCGGGGCCGTCCTTCAACGGCAGGAGTGCGCCAACGCCGGAACGGGGCGCGGCTTTGGCCCGCGAGCAAAAGGAGGCCGGGTACGATTTTATCAAGGTCGCTTCAGGGTCGCGCGAAGCATTCGACGCGATGGTTGACGCCGCGCGGGAAGTGGGGATTACGTTTTCCGGGCACGTCCCCGGTGCGGTGGGCGTCCCCCGGGCGCTCGAGGCCCGATATGCCAGTATCGATCATTTGGATGCATACATGCCGACACTGGTGGATCCGGACGAGACCGCTGACATCCAGGGAGGGTTTTTCGGATTCCGCCTGGCACCCTACGTCGAAAAAGAGCGCATCCGGGAAATAGCCCGGCGCACCCGCGAAGCCGGCGTGTGGAATGTTCCGACCGAAACGCTGATGCATGCGGTCCTGATCTGGGATCTCGACACAATCCGCGACGAGCGCCCCGAGTTTCGTTATATGCCTCCGCAGATCGTCGACAACTGGGTCGATAACGTGCGTGGCCGCCGCGCTGACCCGCTTTACGATCGCGAAGCGGCCGAGCTATTTGTCCAGGTACGGCTCGACCTGATCCGTGCCCTCCACGAGGAAGGCGCCGGTCTGCTCCTCGGCTCGGACGCGCCGCAATTTTTCAATGTCCCGGGCTTTTCGATTCATCCGGAAATGGACCTCATGGCTGAGGCCGGCCTCTCGCCGTTCGAGGTACTCCGGACGGGCACGGTAAATCCCGCCATTTTCTTCGACGAGGAGGAGACTTCCGGTAAAGTCATTGAAGGAATGCGTGCGGACCTGATGCTTCTTGAGGCCAACCCGATGGACGATCTCGCGCACGTTCGTGAAATCGCCGGTGTTGTCCATAGCGGAAACTGGCTTTCGCGTGACGCAATCGACCGTCGCCTTGAAAGCATCGCCGAACGCCACGCCCGGTGACGGTTGCCGGTTTCCAAGGGGCGTGCAGGGTCCTTTATAGTCGGCGCAATTCGGGCGACGTCGGCGAGGTGCTTGATGCGTGAGATGCCGACCGTATTTTCGGAAGAGGTTTTGCTGTCAACGTGTTTGGCTGAACGACGACGGTTTTCATGATCCCGCTTATCGTTTTTCTTCTTCTTGTTTATCTCGGTCTTACGGCCTGCGTCGGCACCGGAAGTTCCAGGGAGTCAACGGTTGACCGTACCCCGGACGAATCGTATCCGATCTTCGCCCATCCTCGTTTGTTGTTTATTCCGGACGAGCTTCCCGGATTGCGCGAAAGAATTTCCGGCGACCGTCTTCGCCCGGTGTGGGAGGAGGTCCTGGCGGATGCCGGCGCGTTTTCCGATCCGGCCTGCGACCGCTTTGTTTCTCCCGAGTGGGTGGCGGCGGTGCCGGGTGCGTGGATGCGGATGCATGGCCGCCCTATCGCGGAGCGCCTGGAAAGGATCGTTTTCGCCTTCCAGATCACCGGTGATAAAGGAAACCGTCGATCGGCCCGCAGTTGTTTGGCAAAATAAGAGCGGCTTTGGACAATGGCTGCATCGGCGTGGCCCGGCCTTTGGGTGTAGGCTCAAGGCCAGGAGCGTGGCGGTAAAACAGGAGGGCGCCCGGCGGACGCGCCGGGCGCGGGA
>PXDC01000264.1 GCA_003565135.1 Verrucomicrobiota bacterium | reverse complement strand
TTTTCAGCTTCCCGTTCGGCCAGCAGTTCCATGCGTGCCTCGATGAAATCCTCGCGATCCTGTAAAAAACGCTGCATGTCGGACCGGTCGAAAACCCGTACCGCCACCAGGCTCAAGAGCTGGCTGTCGCCATCGGGCATCGCCAGGAAAACCTGCCCGGACACTTCCACCTCGCCCGTTTCAGGCGAGCAGGCGGAAGCGAACATCAGGGAAAGAATAATAAATCCGGAAAAAATAAAACGCCACGGCATAAAGAAGAAACAATGGTGGATCCAGGGGCTGTTGAAAAGAAAATCCTCGCGAGGAAAAAGCGCCGGACTTCCCGCTCACACCTTATCGGCGCTGACGCGGCGGCGCGGGCGGCGGCGGACGCTCAGGAGCCTTTTCTCCCTTAATCTCAATCAGCTCGGCATGGAAGCTGCCCACGGCCACCTTGCTGGAAAGGCGAACGGGAATGCGGCGGTCATCGTCGCTCACCCAAATACGCAGGGTGGCGTCGTCACTTTCCTCGAAAACGCCGCCGACCTCGCGCATGTCCGGCTCCACCAGCCTGGTTTCGAAGCGGCCCGCCGGAACCCGGATGGTCTCGCGACCGCGCAACCGGCCTTCACCCAACTGCACCTCTTTCCCATCGGTCACATTGATCTGCACGCGTCCGTTGTCCCCGAAGGGCAGGGTCCGAAAAACGTAAAACACCGAAAGGGGATCGAAAGTGCCCGGCTCGAGCGGGATGGGATCCCGCTCCCGGCCGAAATTGGAATAAAGCGCCGTACCGGCTTCGCGATCGAAGGTGACCTTGATATCCCGTTCGTGCCGGCCCTCCTGTTGCTTTTTCTCGTACAGCGCCGAGCCGCTCAGGTCACTGAAAACATAGGCGTCGATCCGGTCGCGCACCCGGTAGATCCGGTCGAGGACGGAATTGGTGCGTACCGTAAGGGAAAAATGATACACCTCCTCCCCTTCCACCTCGGACATGGGATGCACCTCCAACACCGCGGTCCCGGCGGAAATCACGCCCCATCGCAGATTGAAGGTCAATTTCTCCCCCGGCTCGAAGGGAAACTCCGACGTCTCCGCACGGGCGACGCCGGCCCCGAAAACCAGCACAAGGAATACGGTAACAATGGAACGCAGTCTTCTCATAATGCAGTAAAACGGCGACCTCGCCGTGACCACAGAGACACTCCAATTCGCTTCAGGTGTCCCCAATGCCGCATTTTTTTTGTCCGGGGCATGGATTTTTCCGCGGATCGGCTTACACTGACGCAGCAATTGCCAACGACTTAACCAGTTCAACCGTACTGCGATATGGACCCGATTTCCCTCATCCTTCAATTCCTGATTTTCACGCTCCTGGCCGGACTGATAGCGGCCGCGGCCATGGACGGCGCGATGTGCCTCATTTCCCGCACCGGGTTCACCAACGGTACCATGACCACGGCCCTGGGCAGCCTCTTCACCCGGTCCATGGAAACCGCCAACGTGGTCGGGTGGTTCATCCACGGCGTTTCCGGCGTCCTGTTCGCCATGATCTACACCCTGCTGTTTATGGCCTTCGGACTGGAGAACGGACTGGCTTGCCTGGCGGCCGGCCTCGGCATCGGCTTCCTCCATGGAATCGTGGTCAGCATTATGCTGGTTATGGTGGTATCGGAACACCATCCCATCGAACACTTCCGCAATGCCGGAATGCAGGTGGGCCTCGCCCACCTGGCCGGACACCTGGCCTACGGCGCGGTGGTGGGCGCCGTGATCGGCATCAGCGGCTTTGTCGGGCGGGTGGCCGGAATGTAGAAAAAATCCCGTGGCGACGGGCTTTACGCCCGGAGAACCCAACCGTCGCGTTCACACCTTAAAAGAATTCCATTCCGGGATTGGAAATCCGCATCTTTTCGACGACGGTATCCGCTTCCTTCGATGAGTGCCGTCAATCCATCACCAATCCGCCTGCGGGGCGTCCGTCAGAACAATCTCAAAAACCTCGACCTGGACCTTCCCCGGGGACGGCTCATCGTGGTCACCGGCCTGAGCGGCACCGGAAAATCCTCCCTGGTCTTCGACACCCTGCACGCCGAGGGCCAGCGGCGCTATGTGGAGACCTTCAGTTCCTACACCCGGCAGTTCCTGGAGATGCTGGACCGGCCGGACGTCGACCGCATCGAGAACATTCCCCCTTCCATCGCCATCGAACAGCGCAACACGGTCAAGACTTCCCGTTCGACCGTCGGCACCATGACCGAGCTTTGCGACTACTTCAAAGTCTGGTTCAGCCATGTCGCGGAACTTTTCGACCCGCAAACCGGCGAGAAGATCGAGGATGAAAACCCGTCCGTCATTTGGAAAAAAGCCCGTAAACGGTTCCCGGACCGCACCGTCCTGATCGCCTTTCCGGTGAGCCGTCCGCCCAAGTTGTCCTGGGAGGAAATCATCGAAAACCTGCTGCGCCAGGGATACCGGCGCGCCGTCATCGATGGCGCGGTTCAAAGAATCGACCGGGAAGCCCCGGCCGATCTCCTCGGCAAAACCGGCGCCGAACGGCTTCATGTGGTGCAGGACCGGGTGGCCCTCACCACCGGGAACCGCAAACGTTTCCTGGAAGCGGCGGAAACGGCGCTCCATTTCGGCAGCGGGCTCATCGCCCTCTTCAATCCGGAGGGAACCGAACAGGCCCGCTTTTCCAGCGGGCTGCACTCCCCCGCCACCGGTGAACGCTTCCGCGCCCCGATCCCGGCGCTTTTTTCCTTCAACTCTCCCCTCGGGGCCTGCCCCCGCTGTCGCGGTTTCGGACGCATTATCGAAATCGACTACCGCCTGGCGGTGCCCGACACGCTGCTCAGCCTGGCGGACGGCGCGGTCAAACCCTGGCAGGGGGAGGTTTACGGGGAGTCGCAACGCGACATGCTCCGCTTCGCCCGGAAATCCGGCATTCCCACCGACATACCGTTCGACGAACTGTCGGCCGAACACCGCGATCTCATTCTGTACGGCGAACCGGATTACGGCCGGGACGGCCGGGAGTGGCCTCAAGCCTGGTACGGGCTCAAGGGGTTCTTCGACTACCTGGAGACCAAGACCTACAAAATGCACGTGCGGGTCTTTCTTTCCCGGTTTCGTTCCTACCGGACCTGTCCGGATTGCGACGGAGCCCGGTTGCAGCCGGAAGCCCTCCACTGGCAATGGCGCAAAATGCGCCTGCCCGACCTTTACCGGATGCCGGTCGGCGAACTGCTGGACTTCCTGCGGAAACACCACCGGCCGACCGGCCTCCGCCAAGCCGATCTGGCGTTCGACGCCATTCTCGACCGTCTCGGTTACCTCGACCAGGTCGGACTCGGGTACCTGACGCTCGACCGCACCTCGCGCACTCTTTCCGGGGGCGAGGTCGAACGGGTCAACCTGACCTCATGCCTCGGTACTTCCCTGGTGGATACGCTGTTTGTCCTGGACGAGCCCTCCATCGGTTTGCACTCCCGCGACATCGACCGGTTGATAAAAATCCTCCGCCGTCTCACGGCCGCGGGCAACACCGTGGTGGTGGTGGAACACGACGAAGCCATGATCCGCGCCGCCGACCAGGTGATCGAGTTGGGACCGGAACCCGGCCGGCTGGGAGGACATCTGGTGTACCAGGGTTCGCTCGGCGCCATGCCCGCCTGCGCCGAAAGCATCACCGGCGCCTACCTCTGCGGCCGCCGCGCCATCGAGGCGCCGGCGATTCGACGACCGGTGGACGCTCCGCCCAAACGAGCCGGCTCGTCAAGATCCAAAGATTGGATACATTTTCGAGGCGTGACCAAACACAACATCCGCGCCCTCGACCTCGATCTGCCGCTGCACCGTCTGGTCTGCCTGACCGGTGTTTCCGGTTCGGGCAAGTCCACCCTCCTGGACAACGTCATCTACCAGGGACTGGCCGCGCAACGCGGTCAGACCGCAGACGATCCGGCCGCATTCTCCGACCTTCGGGGCATCGACCGCGTCGGTGAAGTGGTGCTCGTCGACCAATCGCCGGTCAGCCGCACGCCGCGATCGAACGCCGCGCTTTACACCGGAGCCTGGGACGGCATTCGCGAACTCTTCGCCGGAGTGCCGGCCGCCGCCGAGCAGGGTTTTTCCACCTCGCATTTTTCCTTCAACGGGGGAGACGGGCGCTGCGATACCTGTCAAGGCCTGGGTTACGAACGGGTGGAAATGCAATTTCTCTCCGACATCCACGTTCCCTGCGCCACCTGTGAGGGCAAACGTTTTAAGCCGGAAGTTCTGGCCGTGCGCTACCGGGACCGCTCGGTAGAAGAGGTTCTGGGCATGACGGTGGACGAGGCCCGGCTCTTTTTCGGAGATCGACCGAAAATCGCCTCTCGACTGAGCGTATTGCAGGATGTGGGGCTCGGCTACCTAACCCTGGGTCAGCCGCTCAACACCCTCTCCGGAGGCGAGTCGCAACGGTTGAAACTGGTCAAGTACCTGTCCGGTCTCGGGGGTTCAAAAACCGGCCGGCTCAAGACCGGCTCGGCGGAAGCCAACGCCCTATTGCTCCTGGACGAACCCACCACCGGTCTGCACCGTCACGACATCAAGCGCCTGATCGGGGTGCTGCAAGCCCTGGTGGAAAAAGGTCACAGTCTGGTGGTGATCGAACATCAGCTCGACGTCATCAAGTCGGCCGATTGGCTGATCGAAATCGGCCCCGGCGCCGGCGCCGAGGGCGGACGCCTGGTGGCTCAAGGCACTCCGGAAGACCTGGCCGCCGCGGACTGCGCTTCGCGCGAGTTCCTGGTGGCCGCCCTGCGGGAGCGGGAAACCGGCAGCCAACAGGTGGCCGAAGCCGGATCGACCTATCCCCGAAAAGGAAAGCGCCCCCCGAAAAAGACAAAAGCAGTCCCCCTGCCTTCCGCCAACGGAACGATTCGCCTCACCGGCGCCCGCGAACACAACCTGAAGAATCTTTCGCTGGAAATTCCCCACCGGCAAATCACGGTGGTGACCGGCGTGTCCGGTTCCGGCAAATCCACGCTGGCATTCGACATCGTCTTCGCCGAAGGGCAGCGCCGTTTCATGGAATCGATGTCGGCCTACGCGCGGCAATTCGTCTAGCAGCTTCCCCGTCCGGAAATCGACTCCCTGGAAGGCATACCGCCCACGGTGGCCATCGAGCAACGGGTCACCCGGGGCAATCGCAAGTCCACCGTGGCCACGGTCACCGAAGTCGCCCAGTACCTGCGTCTGCTCTTCGCCCGCATCGGCATCCAGCACAACCCGGCCACCGGGGAACCGGTCATCGCCCAATCCGAGGACGCGCTCCTGCGAAGGCTCAGCACCCTGCTGACGGAACCGTCCGCGAAAGGCTCCCCCAACCTCTACCTGTGCGCTCCCCTGATCCGCGGACGCAAGGGGCATCACCAGCCCATCGCCAACTGGATCGCCGAACACGATTATTCGTTGATGCGCGCCGACGGGAAAATCATTCCCGTGGACAAATTCCGCCGGCTCGACCGCTACCGCGAACACGACATCGAAGTGGTGGTGGCGGACCTCGGAGACCGAAAAAAAAGGAAACGCACGGCCGAGGCTCCGTCCCTCAAGGACGCACTGCGCACCGCCTTGCGTCTCGGTCGCGGATCGTGCTTTCTCCTGCATCCAAACCATGGAATCCTCGCCTGGTTTTCCACCAGCCGCACCGATCCCACCACCGGGGAAGCGTTTCCCGAACTGGACCCCAAACATTTCTCCTTCAATTCGTCGCGGGGATGGTGTCCGACCTGTCGCGGGCACGGACGGCTTTACGCCGACCTTATGGAGGAGGATACCGAACTCGAGGAACCGGTGGAAGACGGCGCGCTCTGTCCGGACTGCCAGGGAGAGCGTCTCAACCCGATCAGCCGGGCGGTCAAGGTGCGCTTCCGCGACGGCTCGCTGCGCTCCCTGCCGCAACTGCTGCAAATGCGCGCTCACGAACTGGTCGGCGCCCTCCGCCAACTCGATCCGGACGCGCGCGGCCGCCGCATCGCCCGCGACATTCTGCCGCGCATCGAAGAGCGGCTTCATTTCCTGGACGAAGTCGGGCTCGCCTACCTCAGCCTCGACCGCTCGGCCAGAACCCTTTCCGGCGGAGAGGCCCAGCGTATCCGTCTGGCCGGACAACTCGGCTCGAACCTCTGCGGCGTCCTCTACATTCTAGACGAACCCTCCATCGGCCTGCACTCCCGCGACAACGAGCGCCTGCTGCGCTCGCTCCGGCGTTTGCGCGACCAGGGCAACACCCTGCTGGTGGTCGAGCACGACGAGGAGACCATGCGGGCGGCCGACGGCATCATCGACCTCGGCCCCGGCGCCGGGATTCACGGCGGGGAAATGTTGGCCCGGGGCAGCCTGGCGGCGCTGGGCCGCAACAAAAAATCCATCACCGGACGCTATCTCCGCCAAAGCCCCTCCCGTCCGCTGCGCGGCGCCTGGCGGGAATTGCCGCCGGCGCCCGGACGGGGCCGGCGGGCCACTGACACCGATTGGCTCATTCTTAAGAAGCCGACCCTGCGCAATCTCAAAGGAGACGACCTGCAACTCCCGCTCGGCCGTCTCATCATGGTCTGCGGGGTTTCGGGAGCGGGAAAATCGACCCTCTTTCGCGACCTGCTCGGACCCCTGGTGCAGCAGGCGGCGCGCAAAAAAATCTCCCGCCTCAAACCCGGCAATCTGCCCGGCCCCCTCCCCGGCGCCGGTGGCGAAGAGCAGGGCCGACTCTTCGCCGAGCTGATCAACGGCAACCGCTTCGGCAAGGTCGTTGAAGTCGACCAGGCTCCCATAGGCAAAACCCCGCGCTCGACCCCGGCCACCTATCTGGGCGCCTTCGATCTGATCCGGCAGGTTTACGCCGGGCTCCCGGAGGCCAAGGTCCACGGCTACCAGCCGGGAACGTTTTCCTTCAACACCGCCGGAGGACGCTGCGAAACCTGCAAGGGCGCCGGGCGGGTTAAGCTGGAGATGAACTTCCTGCCCGACAGTTACCTTCCCTGCGAGGAATGCGGAGGCAACCGCTATGGACCGGAAATCCTGGATCTGCTCTGGAACGGCAAGTCGATCGGCGACGTGCTGGCGATGACCTTCGAAGAAGCCGTGGAACACTTTGACTTCCACAGCCGCATCAGAACCATGTGTCGTTTAATGGTGGATACGGGGCTCGGATACCTGACTCTAGGTCAGAGCAGCCCCACCCTCTCCGGCGGCGAAGCCCAGCGCATGAAACTGGTCACCGAGCTCATCAAAGGCGAGGCGCCGGCCGGGATTCTTGCGCCGGGGAACCTCTACATCCTGGAGGAACCGACCATCGGGTTGCATTTCAGCGATTGCGACAAACTCATCCAGGTGCTGCACCGCCTGGTCGACCAGGGGCACACCGTGGTGGTGATCGAACACAATATCGACCTCCTGGCCGAGGCCGATTACCTGATCGAGATCGGCCCCGAAGGCGGCGACGAAGGCGGACGCATTATCCACCAGGGACCCGTCGTCGAACTCCTGAACAACCCCGCCAGCCCCACCGCGCCTTTCCTCAAAGGGAAGTTTCCGGACATCTAAAAGTCGTCGAAGCCCTGCTCGGCCAGTTCCCGGGCGCGGACCCGCTCCATGCGGCGGCCGACCAGGATGGAGATCTCGTAGAGACCCCACATCGGCAGGGCCACCATGGTCTGGGTGAGCGGGTCCCAGGTGGCGGTCAGCATCATTCCGGCGATAAAGAATCCCACGATGGCGTAGGGGCGTCCGACGCGGAGTTGTTCGGTGGTGACGACGTCGGCGTACACCAGGAGACAGATCACCATGGGAAACTGGAACGCCGCCCCGATTCCGATCATCATCCAGACCAGCATATTGTAGTAACGGTCCGCGGACCAGAGCAAATCGAGGCCCAGCATTTCATTCAACGAAACGGAAAAACGAATCACCCCGGGAACCAAAACAAAATAACTGAAAAGCGCACCGCCCAGAAAAAGGAAAAAACACGCCAGGCACACCGGCTTTAACAGTTTCAACTCGCGGGTCGTGAGCGCCGGCGCCACAAAGCGGGCGACAAAATAAAGGATGAACGGTAATGACAGACCCAATCCTCCCAGAAAGCACAACTGCACCAGCACGGCAAAAACCGCCATGGGCGAGGTCGTGATCAAGTTGTCCAAATAGCCGGATAGCGGCCTGTTGAGGATGGTCGCGAAATCGCGCATAAAAAACGCGATCAGGGCGGCCGCGGAAACGAATGCTATGGCACTTTTGATCAAAACGCCGCGCAGTTCGTCGAGGTGATCGAGAAACCCCATGGCCTTCCCCTCACCCCCGGAACCGCTTTCGCCGGTGTCCTCCGCCTCTTCGGCCTCCTGGTCGAGCCAGTTATCCCCTTCTTCGCGATCGTCCATAAAAGATCTGATTTTGGGTCATCGGACTCCAGGTGGCAATCGGCAACTTGGAAAAAACCTCCGCAATCCGCACCCCCTGAAGAGCGCGGTTCCACCCGCGCCACATCCGGATATCATGGAGGGCGCGGTTCCACCCGCGCCGAAGGCCGGCCCACAGGACGCCTCCCACGTCCGGCACCGGCGGCAAGGGCGGAGCCTTGCCCTCCAGGACGCGAAGAC
>PXDC01000273.1 GCA_003565135.1 Verrucomicrobiota bacterium | reverse complement strand
GCGCCGGTGTAGGCGGTGGCCTTGCCGGTGAGGCCGACCGTTTCGTCAAGCCGGGCCGCGGTGTCGGGGGCCTCGAGCTCAACCCGGAAACGCGGGCGTTTGTATTCCTCGACGTTGACCGACGTCGCACCGGAGGGACCGGAGATCACCGAGAGTGTCATCGTTCCGGTGATACGTCCGTCCGGGGCCGTGAAGCTGCCGCTGAGGGAGCCGTAATCGTTCGTCCGGTGGGTGCGGCGGCCGACCTCGTCGCCGTTTACGTCGCGCAGCGCGACCGTTACGTTTCGCCCGGCCAGCGTCCGGTAGTCGTCGCCCTCCCGGTCCACCCGCAGACTGATACCCTTGTAGTGAATGGTCTGCCCGGGACGGTAGAGCGCGCGGTCGGTGAAGAAGACGGTCTGTTGGCGGGGACGCTCGCGGTAGGAACCGCCATACCAGTGATCGCGGGCGGTCGCCAGGCGGTGGCCGTTGTGCTCCGCCAGGAACAACGTCCGGCGGGGCGCGGCTTCGAAGCGGAAACGGCCGTCTTCGTCGGTGCGGGTGGAATCGCCCGGCCGGGGGACCCCTTCGTTGTCGCGCGTCCAGGAATGCACCGCAGCACCGGCGATCGGTTCGCCGGATTCTGCGGCCAGAACCAGACCTTCGACTCCCTCGCGACGGCTGCCGGTGCGAATGACAACCGCGAGATCGCTCACCCAGACCGGGACAACACTGACCTGATTGTCCCGGGCGGTAAACCGGGGGTCGGGGCTGGCGAGGATGAAATAAAATCCGGGGTCGAGGTCGCCCGGAGCGGCGAACCGTTCGGTGCGCTCCCGGTAGTCACCGGTCCGGGTAAGCGCTTCGCTCCACGCTTTAGCCGGTTCGGCAGCGAGCAATGCTGTGCGGATCTCCCGGGCGTAGGACGACGGGTGCCCATGCCAGGGCACCGTGCCGGGGTAGTCGTCGAATTCATACGGGACGGCGCGAAAATGGATTTCGCCGATATTGCGGTAGGTGACGCGGATATCGGGCGACGGTTCGTTCCAAACCCGTTCGGTGGTGATGTCCACCGATTTGGCTTCGATCTGCGCCACCAGGTTGGCGCACCGGATGCCGCCGATACTTTCCGGAAATGCTTCGGCGCCGCGGACGGCGATCCGGCGGGCTGCGGAAAAATCGGCCTCCTCCGCCAGAACCTGCGCCCAAAGAAACCGGGCGCGGGCGGAAATCTCATGGTCGGCGAAGGCCTCCGCGAAACGGTCGAGGGCGGCAACGTAACGCTCGTTCTTTTCGGGACCGACGGCGGTGTTGACGCCGAAAACAAGCCGGCCGAGATCGGCATCGGCCAGGGCGACCCGGTTGCCCTCCGTCCGGTGGAATTCCAGCAGTTCCCGGTAAAGCCGAATCGCCTTGAGGGTGACGGAGTCGTCGCGCGGGGATTCGGGTTCCCAGGCGAGGAACTCCTCGAGCGGCGCGAACACCGGGCTGTCCGCGGTGAGCCGGAACGGGTCCTCGACCCGGACCGCGGCCTGCTCCCCCGCGGCATAGAAAGCGAGCGCTTCGTGGGCGAGAAAATCGTACAGGGTGGGGCGGTAGGTGTCGGGCACCGTACCTTTCTGGAGGAGGGCGTCGAATTCGGAAACGGGAACCTCCCGCAGGGCCTCCGGGTCGGCGAGGGCGGCGGTGAACCGGCGGTCGACCTCGGCGAGAATGCGCGGCAGGTCCCAGGTCGTAAAATCCTCCCCCGGTGGTTCGGCGGTGCGGGTGCGCTGGAGGAAGCGCCAGCGGTTCTGCTGGAAGTACTCCCAGTACCCGTGACCCAGAATGGCGTGCAGGAGAGGCTCCATCTCTTGGGGAAGCGTCGCCATGCGCGCTTCCAGGCGAAGGATCTTCTCCTCGGGCCGCCCCCCGTGGACCTGTCCCTCCAGGGTAATCGTCATGACAATCGCGCGCAGGGCTTCCGCGTAAGCCCCTTCTTCGATCGCACCGGCGACGATCGGTTCAAGGTGTTCGATAGCGGTTCGCGGCAAGCGGTCCCGCAGGGCTCCATCCACCCGCTCCCACTGGTCCGACCTCGTTCCACAGAGGGTGGAGGCCAGGGTTCCGGCGATCAAAAAGGCAAGCAAGAGGGATTTTGTCATTGTCATCGGCGAGAGGGATCGCCCCGTAACCGGCGGAACCGTCGGGCCCCCACCGTACGGCGCAACAGCCCGTTGCCGGAATTTGGGGCCAAAGTGTCGGATTGTACAGGTCACACGGGTTTTCATGTGGAGAATTTTCTCAGCGGCGGAAACGGGTCCATCCCGTCCCAACCCCCATGGTGCCCGGTCGCCGATTGCATGGTGTCACATCGCGGCAAAAGATTCGTCAGAAAAAGGTCATGCCCCGGCCGCGGAGCTCCCTGGCCGGAAACAGCCGATTCCCCGCGGGAAACCCGGAACCTAGCCCAAAACCGGTCGCGGTGCCGGTTCCGAACCTGTTATCCGCCCTTCGACAAAGTCGGCTCTGATCCGGTCAAGGGTCACCTCAGCCGTCCGGTTGGTGAGATCACCAGCCGAATCGGGCACGGTCGCGGCATCGACCACGACACGGATGTAATTGTCGGTGTATCCCGTCCACAGCCCCGGCTTGGGATCCTCGAAAAGCACCCGCATGGTGCGCCCGATGTGCTTCCGGTAATAAATAAGACGCCGCTCGGAACCGAGCCGGCGCAGGCAAGCGCTGCGGCGGGCCCGCTCATCGACCGGTACCCCAGCGTCCATCCCGGCGGCGGGGGTGCCTTCGCGCTCGGAGAAGGTGAAGACGTGGCAGTAGGCAAACGGGTTGTGACGGAGGACCCGGCAGGTCTCGTCGAATTCGTCATCGGTTTCGCCCGGAAAACCGACCATAATATCGGTCCCGATGCAGAGATCCGGCACGCTTTCATTTGCCCGGTGAATGAAATCCAGGTATTCGGAAACGGAATACTTCCGCCGCATCGCCTGCAATATCCGGTCGCAGCCGGATTGCAGCGGGATGTGCAGAAACGGGAGCAAGGCGTGGTCCGGGTCCCGCATCATACCGAAGAGCGCCTCCGGGATGGTGGTGGGCTCGATGCTGCTGATTCGGATCCGGTCGATTCCCTCTACCCCGTTCAGCCCCTCGACCACGTCAAGAATCCCCCGGCCCCGGTGCCCGTAGGTACCGATATTCACCCCGGTCAGCACCAATTCCCGCACGCCCCGCCCCGCCAGGGAGCGGGCCTCCTCAAGCAGGTTCGCAAAATCCCGCGCCCGCGCCCGGCCCCGGGCGAAGGGAATGATACAGAACGAGCACATGAAATCACACCCGTCCTGCACCTTGAGATTCGCCCGCTTGTTAAACGGCAGCTCCCCGGCAAACCGGATGGAGAAATCGGTCTTGTCGATACGGTCGCGCACGATGACCGGCGTTTCGTTCTTCCCGAATTCGACGTAGTCGAGAACGCTGAGCTTTTCCTGGTTGCCGATCACAAGGTCCACTCCGGGAATTTCCGCCACCGCCTTGTGGCCCATCTGCGAATAACAGCCGACGACCGCGGTGAAGGCATGGGGATTCCTGCGCACGAAGGACCGAATGGCGTTGCGGCACTTGGCGTCAGCCAGGTTGGTTACCGTGCATGTATTGATGATGCCGAGTTCCGCCGCCTCCCCGAAGGGAACGATACGGTAGCCCTTCGCCTCCAGCTTGTCCCGCAGGAGGAAACTCTCGGACTGATTGAGACGGCACCCGAGCGTATGCACGGAAGCGCGTTTGAGCGGTTGTTCAGCGGCAACCATTATTCGATCCCGGTTTCCAGATTTCAGCCCTCCGTCGCCGGCCACCCGAAAGGACGGATCAATCCGCCCACGGGCCGCTTGTCCCCGGACCTTTGTCTCAAACCACAAGACAACGCCGAGCCATCCCCTACTTGATCTCCCAGACGTGATCCCCCCGGATGAGGGCATCCAGGTCGCCTTCCCCCATCCGCTCGCGGGCCTTTTCTATCTGCAAACGGACCGCCCCCTCGAGACAGTACCGTTCGACGGCATAAAACACGCCGAAAGCGCTGGGGAACTCCCCTTCGCCGTTGCCCTGGTTTTCCGGCAGGCGGGCCAGCAGGCCGGCCTTGAGCGAATCCTTTTCATCGTGGATCCAGAGATCGCTTTCCGAAAGCCCTTCCTTTTCCACGTCGACGACCTGGGGATGGCAGCCGTCGACAAGCCGGATACCCTTCTTGTTTCCCTCTCCGAAGAGGAGGGGACGCCCGTGTTCGAGGAAGAGCGCGCGATCGGTCTTGGTGGCCCGATCGGTATAGGCAAAGAAGGCCCCGTCGTTGAAAACGTTGCAGTTCTGGTAGATTTCCAGGAGAGAGGTGCCTTCGTGGCCGGCGGAGCGGCGGATCATCGCCTGCAGGTGCTTCGGATCGCGATCCATCGAACGGGCCACAAAGGTAGCGTCGGCCCCGAGCGCGAGGGCCAGCGGGTTGAAGGGGTGCTCGACCGAGCCCATGGGGCTCGATTTGGTGACCTTCCCCTCCGGCGAGGTGGGGGAAAACTGCCCTTTGGTCAGTCCGTAGATTTCGTTGTTGAAGAGGAGAATGTTGAGATTCGGATTCTTCCGCAAGGTGTGAATAAAATGATTCCCGCCGATGGAGAGGGAATCCCCGTCGCCGGTGACCACCCAGACGCTCAACTCGGGCCGGCTCACCTTCAGACCGGTGGCGATGGACGTCGCGCGGCCGTGAATGGTGTGCATCCCGTAGGTGTTCATGTAATACGGGAAACGCGACGAGCAGCCGATTCCCGATACGAAGACGATATTCTCCTTTTTCAACCCGAGTTCGGGCAGAACCTTCTGAACCTGTTTCAGGATCGAGTAATCCCCGCAACCCGGGCACCACCGAATGTCCTGGTCCGAGACCAGGTCCTTGCTGGTGAAATTGGATGTGTTTTCCGGTATTTGTGTCGATGACATGACGAATCTTCCGCGTTGCTTGGATTACTTTTTGAGCAGTTCCCAGACCTTGTTTTTGATTTCGGCGACGGCGAAGGGCTGGCCTTTTATCTTGTTATACGGAATGGCGGGATACAGGAACTGATCGCGAATCAGGCGAACCAGTTGTCCGTTGTTGATCTCCGGCACCAGCACCTGGTCGTAGTTCTTAATCAGCTCGCCCAGGTTTCTCGGGAACGGGTTGAGGTAACGCAGGTGAGCGTGGGCCACGTCGACACCTTCCGCGCGGAGCTGTTTGAGCGCGGCCTTGATGGTGCCGTAGGTCGAACCCCACCCCACAACCAGCAGTTCCCCTTTTTCCGGTCCCGAATCCAGCTCCTGCAAGGGAATGTGATCGGCGATATTATTCACCTTCTGCTGCCGGATCTTAACCATTTTCTCATGGTTCTCGGGATCGTAGGAAACATTTCCGGTAACGTCCTCCTTCTCCAGGCCGCCGATTCGATGCTCGAGCCCCGGAGTCCCCGGCAGCGCCCACTTGCGCACCAGCCGTTCGTCCCGTTTATAAGGCAGGTAGACGCCATCGTCGGTGTCGCCCTCGTTGGCAAAACCGACCTTGATTTCCCGCAGGTCCGCCATGGAGGGGAAGCGCCAGGGCTCGGCGCCGTTGGCCAAATAACCGTCGCTGAGAAAGAAAACCGGCGTCATGAACTCGAGGGCGATGCGACAGGCTTCGAACACGGCGTCAAAACAATCGGCCGGGCTCGTCGCCGCCACCACCGGCAGCGGGGCCTCGCCGGGACGCCCGTAAATCGCCTGCATCAGGTCGGCCTGCTCCATTTTCGTGGGGAGGCCGGTGGACGGTCCCGCCCGCTGGATGTCACAGACCACCAGCGGAATCTCGTAGATGGTGGCGAGCGAAATCGCCTCCGTCTTGAGAGAAATTCCCGGCCCGGCGGATGCGGTCACCGCCAGGCTCCCGCCGAACGACGCCCCGATGGCCGACGCCACCGCGGAAATCTCGTCCTCGGCCTGCACCGTCACCACCCCGAAATTCTTGTGCCGCGACAACTCGTGCAGGATGTCCGAGGCCGGCGTGATCGGGTAGGTGGCGTAATAGACCGGCAGATTCGCCCGGCACCCGGCGGCAATAAGCCCGAAGGCGGTCGCCTGGTTCCCCATGATGCTGCGGTAGGTGCCCTTCTCCATCGGAGCGGCTTTGACTTCAAACCGCCCGTTCTGGATCTCGGTCGTATCGGCGAAGGAATACCCCGCCTTCATGGCCTTGATATTGGCTTCCCCGACTTCCGGTTTCTTGGCGAACTTGCTCTCGAGGAAGGTGATGGTCGGATCCATCGATCGGTTGTACATGTAGTACAGAAGCCCGAGCACGAACATGTTCTTGGAGCGGTCCATGTCGCGCACGCCCAGGCCGGAATCCTTCAGGCATTCCCGGGTCAGTTTCGTGACCGGTACAATGTGAACCTGGTATTCCTCCAAGGAATCGTCCTGGATGGGATTCACGCCGTCGGGATACTTCGCCAGCCGGAGATTCTTTTCGTCGAAACCGTCTTCATTGGCGATGATGATGCCGCCCTTTTTCAAATGGTTCAGGTTCGCCTTCAGCGCGGCCGCGTTCATCACCACCAGCACGTCGCAGTAATCGCCCGACGTGTGAACCTCGTCGCTGCCGAAATGGAGCTGGAAGCCGGAAACCCCGGCGATGGTGCCGGCGGGAGCGCGAATTTCGGCCGGGTAGTCCGGGTAGGTCGCCAGGTCATTCCCCGCCAGGGCGGTGGACGTGGTGAACTGCGTCCCGGTCAACTGGATGCCGTCCCCGGAATCTCCCGCGAAGCGGATAACAACGTTTGTTTTAAACTGAATCTTTTCTTTGGACATGCTGTGCCTGAACCCTTTCCCGGGAAAAAGAACGGACTTTTTCCGCCATCGACGTGAACCGGGCAGACCGGCGCCGCTCGACGTCGGTTTGCTCGTAAACCTTTATTTACTGGAAAATTCCCCGCCAAAGTCAAGAACCTGTGCAGATATTGGCGGAAACCCGCCCCCGGGCCGGAACCGGGGGCGGCCGGTCACCGCCGGCCGCTCAAAAGGATTCCTCTTCGAGGGCGAATTGGACCCCTTCGATTCCCGCGGCCGAACACGCGTCCAGCACGCGCACAACCGCCTGGTGGGGAGCCGCGTCGTCGGGTGCCAGGATCACCCGCGCCTCGGTCCGGCCGGCCTCGCTCGCCTCCCGGAAGCGCGACAGCATCCCGGTCAAGGCAACGAGACGCCCGGAACCCGGCGCATCGTAGGCGTAATCGTTCACCACGACCTGCCCGTCCGCGCGGATTTCGACGATCTGCTCGTCGGGCATAGCCAATGGCGCGCTCTGCTCAACGGTGCCGGGGAGTTGAAACGAGATGTCGGCCTCCTGTTTTTCCAGCGTCGCACTGACCATGAAGTAGATGAGCATAAGAAATACGACGTCGATCATGGGCGCGATCTGCATTTGCGCCCCTCTCCCCGCCTTTCGTTTCCGCCGGATCGCCATCTGCCTTCAATCCGCCTGGTGCGTCGCGTAGATGATCTCCATCGCCCCCGCTTCGGCACAGGCCGAAAGGACCCGGCGGATGACTTCAAACGGCGTGGCCTCGTCCGCCCGCAGGTGAATCTGCAGTTCCGGTTCCTGCCGAAGATCGGCGCGGATCTGTTCCCGCATCGAATCGAGATCCGTCTCGCCCCGGTGGGTATAGAGGGTCCCGTCCTCGTCCACCGATATCGCTCCCCGCCCGGAAAGGTCCTCCGGTACCGTGCTTTCGGTCGACTCCGGCAGGTCGAGTTCCACCTGAAAGCGATCCGCCTGCACCAGGGAACTGACACACATAAAAAACACCAGCAGCAGAAAGACCATGTCGATCATCGGCGCCATCTGGAAATCCTCCGCCGCCCGTTGCTTCCGGGGTACGCGCATACCCGTTTTTGATAAGATTTTCCCCTACAAGGCAACCCCATTTTTCACTTAGAGCACCCCTTGCGGCCGCGAACCGGACCGGTCCACCCACCCATTACAGGATTGATTTTCCGGGCACCGCCGGGCACCCTCCGATCATGAAATCCACGGCCCCCCGTCCCGATGTCAACACCGCCTACCCCCTGGAGAAGGAACAGATCGATTTCTTCCGGACGAACGGGTACGTTAAAATCAAGAACGTCTTCACTCCGGAAACGCTCGCCTGCTACGGGCCCGAAATCACGGCGAAGGTCAAAGAGCTGAACCGGGAAAGCCGTCCCGTGGCGGAACGCGACACCTACAGCAAAGCGTTCCTCCAGGTGACCAACCTCTGGCAGAAGAGCGAGCGGGTGCGGGAATTCGCCTTCGGAAAACGCCTCGCCCGCATGGCCGCCGAACTCCTCGGAACCGCCGGGGTCCGCATGTACCACGACCAGGCCCTCTACAAGGAGCCCGGCGGCGGATTCACGCCCTGGCACGTCGACCAGCAGTACTGGCCTTTGAGTTCGGAAAAAACCGTCACCGCCTGGATCCCGCTCCGGGCCGTGCCACTGGAAATGGGTCCGCTCGAATTCTCCGTCCGCAGCCAGCACATCAAGTTCGGACGCGAGTTTGCCATCAGCGATGAAAGCGAACGGGAAATCGACCGCCACCTCAAACTCTCCAACCTGCCGATCGACCGGACCCCGTTCGACCTCGGCGAAGTCAGCT
>PXDC01000396.1 GCA_003565135.1 Verrucomicrobiota bacterium | reverse complement strand
GTCCGATCTATGAGAGGCGAGGTCCAGTTCCGTCGAGAGATACGCGGCAAGATGTTCGGCATATACTGCTGCCGTACCGCGGGCGTCCAGGGTCACCGTTTCCCGGTCCTTCCAAAGGGATACGATGCCCGCTGCTGCCAACAACAGTACGGGCAGGACAATCAGTAAACCCTGCCACAGGAAGGTCGGTTTCCGGATCATGACATCTCCGTTCCTCCAGCCATTCTTAGCAAGAATACGGCGGCGGTCGAAGGGATTTGTCACGGTTCTGCAAAATCGGCCGCATCGACGCGGTGGTCGGCAAGCGACCTCCCCGCGTGCGTCCGCAAACCTGCGGGGCTTCCGGTCCCGCATGGCCCGTTCGGCCTCGCGGCTAATCCGGCACCCCGAGGCCGGATCACTCCAACTCCAGCGCCCGCCGGACCGGTTCGGGGGGCTCAACGATCTCGAAGCCGTAGCCGACGTGGTAGGGGTAACGGTCGAAGGCGTCGCCGGTTCCCAGCATCCGGGGATCTTCCAGGGCTTCGAGCTCGTTTTCGAGAATTCCCGCGAGGTGCTCGCGAACCGCCCGGTAGGCGGGATCGCCGGCGAGGTTGTTCATCTGGTAGGGATCGTTTCGCAGGTCGTACAGTTCCTCGGCGGGCCGTTTGCCGAAGCTGAGAAGAAACAGGGGCTGCACGTCCGGCGCGTCGGCGTGATCGATCAGGTACTGCTTGGACGGCCCCGCGTCGGTATCGCTGAAAATGCCCTGACTGGAACTCACGTCGGGGTCCCCGGCCGGCCAGCGATCGGGTTCGAAATTCCGAAGGTAAAGAAAGTCTTCCGTCCGGATCCCGCGGATGGGATACCCCGATCCGTCGCGCCGGGAGTGCCCGTGGTGGCGCTCCTTGGCCAGGAGCGCGTAGGAGCGGAAACCCTGCACGCGCCCCTCCCGTTCCGACTCCACGATCGGCAGCAGGCTGCGCGCGGTCATTTCCCGGGGTTGGGGGACCCCGGCCGCTTCGAGGAAGGTGGCGGCGAGGTCGCTGGCATGGACGAAGTCCGTCACCACCCGGCCGCCCCGGTCGCCGCTCATCCGTTCCGGCCACCAGATGGCCAGGGGAATGTGCGTGCCCGCGTCGTAAAGGTTGGATTTGCCCCGGGGAAACGGCCAGCTGTGATCGCTGCTGATGACCACCACTGTGTTCTCCAGTTCGCCCGCCGCCTCCAACAGATCGAGCAACTCCCCGACCTCGCGGTCGAAGCGCTGGACCGACGCAAAGTAGTTGCCGATATCCCGCCGCACCTCGTCGACATCGGGCAGGTAGGGAGGCACCTCCACCTCGTCGGGGTCGATTCCCATTTCCCGGCGCAAATCGGCGGAATACCCGCGGCTGCGGTGGGGATCCTGACTGCCGAACCAGAAAGCAAACGGCGCGCCCTCCGGACGCTCCTCCAGGAAGGCGGCAAAGTCGTCAAAGGAAGGCCCGGCAGGGTTCCGCTCCCGGCCGCCGGCGCCGACGTTGCCGGGCGCCCAGCCCTTGCGGGTGTAGCCGACAGAATAACCGGCCTCCTCCAGCAGATCCGGGTAGACCGGAATCTCGGCCGGCAGGGTGGAATGCAGGTTGGCCCCGGGACCCAGGCGCCAGATGGGCTGACCGGTCAGGACCGCTCCGCGGGCGGGCGTACAGCTCGGCGCATCGATAAACGCCCGGTCGAAGCGCACCCCCGCCTCCGCCACCCGGTCGAAGGTGGGCGTCTCGATCCCCGGCGTGCCGTGGATACTGCTGTGCACGCCCCAATCGTCGGCAAAGGCGAAGAGGATGTTGGGACGGTCGGCGTCATCCGCGGCCAGGGAAACCGCGCCCGCCATCCAGGCAATCAGGGCAAGGGACCCCGGTCCCGCGAGCGACAGCGCCCGTCGCTTTTGCCTCGGCCCCTGACCGCTCCTCACGGATCGGCCTGGGAAGGAACGAAGGAATCCGTTAAACGTTTGGGGAACACGGAATAAATGAAGGGGGAAGAAACGATTCATGACGAGTGCGGAGGTAAGTGGTATTGTGGGCGGACACGTCCGGGCCCTGGGAATTGTTTGCGGACACCCACCGTCAACGCAACAAAAAGAAACGGCAAGGAACCAGCCAGTACGGTGCCGTGATGATTTTCGTAAACCGATCCCAATCCTTTACCGGTGAGGAGCGTTCATTGAACGCGATCCCCACCCCCCCTATAGGATCTTTGACAGGCCCCTGGAGTTTATCCAAGGTACGCACCAAAGACATCGGAAACCGACGTTCGGGTGGGATCCGCCCGGAACCCGCCATGCACCTGCTTATACCGCTCAATCTCCTTTTTCTCCTTCTCTCCGGCGCCGTCTCACTTGTTGGATCCGACCCGGCCTACGCTCGACCCGCGGCCGAGGGAGAACTCGGGCTAAATGAAGCGATCCGCGTCTACACGGAGTTCGCCGACGGGGGACATCGCGGCATGGACGATCCCGATACGGGGGAGCGTTTCGGTTACCCGGACGATGATTACGATGCAACCACTGCGGTCGTGGTGAACTGGCATCGATTGCCGGAGGAAGCACCGGAGCGTGACGCACGGCTGCGCTACCGTACCGGACGTCCGCAAAACGACTCTGAAAGTGACCTGCCCGACGACTGGACCGTGGTGCAGGGGATTTCCCGGAAATTCTGGCACCGTGAAGAACGCGTGAACCGCGTCGTCCTGCGCGGACTCGAACCCGACACCGTTTACGAATTCCAGGTAAGTCAAGACGGGCTCACCTATCGCTTCCGCACCATGCCCGGCAATCTGGACGATCGTCCGGTGAAAATCATCTTCGCCGGGGACCACCAACGTCCGGACTGGACCCAACATGCCCATGACAACGCCCGCATGGCGGCCGCGCAGAAGCCCGACCTGTTTGTCGTCGCGGGCGACTTCGTCAATGACGAAGGCAATCCCTCCGCCGGGAACGCCGAACGGTGGGCGCTTTATCTCGACACGCTTTTCGGCGTCGAAAACGGCTATTTCTTTTACGACAAGGAAATCGATGGACGGCGCTATACCAATCTCACGATCCCCCACCTCGCGGTAGTCGGAAATCATGAGATCGGCGAAGAGCATCATCTCCGCTGGCCGTCCGGTGTCATGACCAATCACTCCGAGCCGGGCTATCCGCGGTTCACAGCGTCCCATTGGACGGAACTTCTTTTCCATTGGCCCTACCAGAGCGAAGGATTCCGCAGCGAACTGCACGGCGATCATCCCAATATCACCAACGCGATCGACGGCTTCGGTCACGGCGGCTTCGGCAAATTGAGTTTCGGGGATTACCTTCTCCTGATCGCGCTCGACAACTGCTGCCAGAACTGGGCGGGAGAGCCCGACCGCGGCCTGCGCGACTGGGAGGGCAACCCGATAACCGACCGCTGGCCGTGGTTCGAGGAACACCATGCCGAGGTCCGCCAGGACCTCTGGTTGCGGACCCTCCTGGAACCCGAAGACAAAGCGACGGCGGGTGAAAGGTACCGTCACATCATCCCCGTTTACCACCGCGGTCTTTTTGGTACGGCCCGGAAAAACATGACCTTAAAGAACCGGGATTTGCTTCACTACTGGCTTCCCCTCCTGCACCGCAACAACGTGAAATTCATCAAGGAGGCGCACGATCATCTCTATACCAGAACCATCCCCCTGGGAATCGCGACGGTCCGCCCCAAAGGCACCTACCCGGACACCGTCACCTATG
This sequence comes from Verrucomicrobiota bacterium, assembly GCA_003565135.1. GTDB lineage: Bacteria > Verrucomicrobiota > Verrucomicrobiia > Opitutales > T3Sed10-336 > PXDC01. Next base: position 4,954 of record PXDC01000396.1, on the reverse strand, counting down.
CCCCGCGCTCCTGGCAATTGCCCCCCGACACCCATCAGGATTACATTGACCGGTTTTACACAATCACCGTCGCGCGTGACCGCGAAACCGACGAGATCGTCGCTTGGGAATACCAGGGCAATTACGTCATGTACGAGCCGGATGGGTTCATCGTTCAGGGCCACGGCGGATGGGCCGCCCCGCGCCGGCAACCTGGCGACCGCGGGGGAGGCAATGTCGGCACCTGGTTCGTCGACCCGGAAAAAGGCGGCGAAACCTTCAGCGGCGAAGCATCGTACCACATCACCACTGTCCACCTCACCGTCGACTCCCTCACTTTCGAATCCTTCCATCCCGACCAACTCGACCACTTTCTCTCCGGCACCGAACCCACCCCCATCAACCGCACCCGCTGGAATCATACCCGGAGCGAATGGCAAATCCTCCACCCGTCCGGAGTCGATTGACAGGTTTGAATTTAGTGCCGTTCCCATTTGACCCCTGCTGGAGCCAGCATCAATCCGGGGATCTTTCCGGCTCTCCCTGAGATTCGCGCACGATAAAACAACCAGGCCAGGTTGGTTTTATGAAGGTGATAAATGTTCAAAACGCCAAAACTCACCTTTCCCGCCTGATCGACGAGGCGGCGGCCGGCGGGGAGATCGTGATCGGAAAGCATGGAAAGCCGATGGTTCGGCTTTCCTCCTACGCGCCTCGCAAAGAGAGGTGGCGGCTTGGCGGCCTGGAAGAAAAGATCCGGATCGCGCCGGATTTCGACGAAGAAGGTCCCCGTATCAACCGACTTTTCAACCAGGACTCGTGAATTACCTGCTGGATACGCACGTCTTTCTCTGGATGCTGGCCGACCCCGAACGCCTCACAGGCGCGAAGGGAATGGATTGGGCGCCGGGTTGGGAACCTCCCCTGACGCAGCGCTATAGCGCGGAAATGGCGAAGCCCCCGAAAGGAGGTGAGTCAGGCGGTCTCCCTTGGGCGGTTTGGCAAACAATCGAATGCCCCCGTCCGTTGCAAGATCAATTAGATCGGACCAAAAACGTCGCCACAAAAAACCGGTGTCGGATACGGTTTCGAAGCGGGCTGGAACGGGTGTCCGTGTAGTCACACCTCCTGCGTGCCGTCGAGATAATCAACGTTTCTTAATTCGCCGATAGACTCCTGACCCACAGAAAATAAGCAACCAAAGGAACCTGGAGCAAAAGTCCAAGGATCAGGTAACCGATTCGCATTACCGTAACATCAACCCCCTCGCCCATAAAATCGCCTCGAATCGCTGACCGGATTGCCTGAAACCCAATAAATGACAAAACCCCAAAAGCTACATACCCACCCATTACATAATCCCGATGGACTCTCGACAAGGCAATATGCTCCATAGCAATTCCAATATTGTCTATTCCACCCATACTTGACTACGCCGACGGTTCCATTTTGCGGCTACTCAGGTCCAATGAGGCTCAGAAAACGTCACAGCATTGTACCTTTGTCCTGCATTGTAACGTTGTTTTGTTTTTCGTCAAGACGACGATTCAGCTCCGCCACCGTGCGGCAACGGTCGGCGTATCCGCCGCGCATGGACAACCAGGCCTGAAGCCGGGCCAAAAGCTTTTGCCGCATCCGTTGCCACTCCAGAAACTCAGGCGACTCGCGGGGCACTCGTCGCTTCTTCAGTTGATGCGACAGCAGCCGACGAGCCGCCTTCAACGCACGCTTTAACCAATAATAACCCGGCACCTCTTCCGGATTCCGTCTCCCTTCCAGTACCCGATAATACGGTTCCAGGTACACGGCGGAAAAGTGGATCGCCCGGGTCAGTCTCATCAGGTATTCCACGTTGATCCGGCCGGCCGGCAGATAATGCCGAAAAACCAACCGCTCATCGTAGCAGACCCGGTAGCCCGCCAGCCTGACGGCCAGGCAGAGCTCGTTGTCCTCTCCCCCGGTAAGGCGACTACCCTTCCGGCCAGGTACCACCGATTCGAATCCCGCCGCCAGAAGGTGCCGCAGGGCCGCTTTTCGCACCGTCATTCCCGCACCGTACACGGCCCCGGTTATCCCCTCGATTTCACCACTGCCCTCTCGTTGACTCCCCACGGCATAACATTGCCGGTATCGCTCAAACCAGGGGGGCGGCTCTTCTTCGAAAACCGGCACGCCACGTCCTCCCAGCACTCCGATGGAGGGGTCTCCTCTCATCACCCCGTAAGCGAGAGAAAGGTATTCCGGGTCGAGCCAGTTGTCGTCATCCACGAACGTGATGAAATCATGCGCCGAAACCTCGACTCCCTTTTCCGCCGCAGCCCGGCTTCCCAGGATCGGCTGTTCCGTCACCTGGAACGGGGCGGGAAAAGCCCCTTTGGTACATTCCCGCATCGCCGTCTCCGCCGTCCCGTCCGTGGAACCGTTGTCCACAAATATCACCTCCCAAGGAATTCCCGCAGCCAGACGCTGCGCCCTGAGATGACGCACGGCTTCTGGAAGTCGCGCCGAACTGTTCCGGCAGCACATGACGACCGAAATGCCGGATTCCGCCTCTGCCAATACGTTACTCATGCCATCCCCATGGACCATCGCGGGCGCGGGAAGTCGAATCCCCGTCGGTCCCGTCCCCCTCCGCCTAACCAAAAACCTGCGTGTCTCCCGAGCATTGCCTCTTTTCGATTTTCCTGCTTGCGCGAACCGTAGATACGTCAGGTGACAGAATTACGCGAAGACCATCTTACACCGGTTACCCGCGAAGGCAACGGCAAAGCAATTTTCGGATGAACACCGGAAAACCCCTTCCTGAGCGAATTCCGAATCCCGCCCCCCGGTCATTCAAACAAATCGATCCGGATTAAAAAGTAAAAAGCCGGGATCAGGGCAAATGTTGTGAGGTTTGATCTTTCCGATGTCGGTAAATCGGGGCTCCCAGCGCGTCCACGTTTCCGAGATTAAGGTGTCCCTGCCCACGATCCCCTTGGTGCGACCGGTAGGATTGATGCTTTGTAGTTCTGTTTTCCCCGTATCGAATCGTAGCCGGTGGCCGGAATTGATCATCACGCGAGGAGAGCTGGTTGCTTTTGTTCATTTATGTTACGAAACCGTCAGTGGGTACCTGCATGGCCCTATTCGGACGATACGCCGGACCGGTACGTTGACATGGCACGATTTGTGCATTGCAACACCCGAGTGCATCCTCGCATTTCCCGAGTATGCGATTGGCGTTTGGGCTGTTCCGGTCAGGGGTAACCGGAAGGGTGCGGAATTCACACAAATGTAACGCGGTATCCTTTTGTTTGACGGATCGGCAAATTATTATCGAGGGCCGGGATTCCGGAGCGGAAGGTCGGGGGTATCCCGCGATTGGCGGCGACGGGCGGGTGTACGCGAATTTACACTACGAATAGACATATTTTCCAGGCAGACATGAACACAAAAACAGGATACTTGATTGACATGGACGGCGTGATTTACCGTGAAAACCAGTTGATTCCGGGAGCGGTGGAGTTGGTTGAATTGATGCGTGAGCGCGCGGTTCCCTTTCTTTTTTTGACGAATAATTCGGCTCCGACTCCGGAAGACCTGGTGGTGAAACTGAGGCACATGGGGATTTCCGGTTTGACCTCACGCGACTTCTACACATCGGCGTTGAACACGGCCGACTTCCTTAACGAAACCCATCCGGGGTGCACCGCATTTGTCATCGGCGAAGCGGGACTAAACGCGGCACTGCAGCGCGCCCAGATTCCAAATGATGGCATTGCCCCCGATTATGTCGTGGTGGGCGAATGTAATCCGAGCACGGAAAAGCTCAGCGTGGCTCACGGCCTGCTCGAGCGCGGGGCACGTCTGGTGGCGACCAATCCGGATAATTGGTGCCCGGTGACCGCGACGATGACCCGACCGGGGGCCGGGGCGCTGGCCGCTTTCCTGGAAGCGAGTACCGGAATTACAGCTTATTTTCTGGGAAAGCCCAACCCCTACATGTTTGTGCAGGGGCGGAAGCGCCTGCGATCCCGCGCCGACGAAATCGTGATGGTGGGGGACACGATGGAAACGGATATTCGGGGCGCGGCGGAAATCGGCCTGACTTCGTATCTCGTATTAACCGGGTCGACACGGTTGTCGGATGTGGGGCAATACGTTTATCAACCGACCTGCATTATCGAGAGTGTGGCGGACTTGTTGGAGGAACTCAGGTCGGGTCGGCCCTCGGCCCGCCTCAAGCCGGTCAAGACCGAGGGAGGTGCGGTGAAGTCGGGCTCCCGCCATCAGACCGACCGGGAACAGAGAATCCGACCAAGACCGGCCATGACGCGAGCCTGAACCGGGCTTCACCTCGCGGATATTGCCGGATCGGCATCCTGCTCGGGGGGGTATTGGTCACCTATGCACAAAAGCCGGCCGGCCGATGGGCCTAGCGAGAAAACTCCAGGCTACTGGGCCATGACGAACATTTTGATCAACCCAGACCCTTCGTATAATTCACCCATCGCTTTACCGACAATCGTTCCGATTTGAGGATTGTTCGACCTCATCGCGTGACCCGGGGTTGAAGCCGTCGTCAACAGGTCGCCACGACCAATGGGGCCATTCTCGTCGGTGACCTTCACCGGCACGATGCCGGCAATGGCGACGTCGATCTTTTCACCGTTGAGCGAGAATTGCGTGACTCCAGCCGAGGCCACTTCCGCCTCGTCATCCGGATCTATTCCAGCCCTCTCCAGCGCCTCCCGTTCACGCCGAACCTGTTCGCCTGCCGTACCGGTACCACCGATGAAACCTGGATTGGCCGAATAAACACCGATGACCCGGGTGGAATTGGGTTCGGTCGAAAGGGCCACGGCACGATCCTGCTCGGCGCTTATCACCAGGACATCTCCAACCTCGTAGTCCACCTGCGGATCTTCGGCGGCAATACGCTCGGCAAAATCCGCGCCACCCGAGGAATAGACTCCTTCGATTGACAAATTAC
>PXDC01000505.1 GCA_003565135.1 Verrucomicrobiota bacterium | reverse complement strand
GCGGCGATGGCGGCGGAAAAAAGGCAGCCGCTGCCATGGGTGTCGACGTCCGCAACCCGCCGGAAGTCGAACAGCCGCGGTTGCTCGCCGGGCACCGTCAGCACGTCGATCACCCGCTCTCCCTCCAGGTGCCCCCCTTTCATGAGAACGGCGCATCCGTATTCCTCGCCGAGTCGCTTTCCGATCTCGATCATCCCGTCGGTATCGCGGGGGCGGTCTCCCGCCAGCACCGCGGCCTCGTCGATATTCGGGGTGATCAGGACCGCCCGCGGCAGGAGGTGCCGGCGGAGCGACTCGATGGCGTCGTCCTTCAGGAGCACCGCCCCGCTGGTCGCGACCATGACCGGGTCGACCACGGTGCGGATTTCCGGGCGCTCGCCGAGGAACGCCGCCACCGCGCGGATGATTTCGGCGGAAAAGAGCATGCCGGTTTTGAGGGAGCGGACGTCGAAAAAACCGGTCACCTGCCGCATCTGCGCCACCACGAATGGCGCCGGGGCGGGAAAGACCTCGCTGACCGAATCCGGATTCTGGGCCGTCAGGCAGGTGATGGCGCTGGTTCCGTGGACCCCGAGCGCGTCGAAAGCCAGCAGATCGGCCTGGATCCCGGCGCCGCCCCCGCTGTCCGACCCGGCTACGGTCATGGCGACGGGTCGTTCCGGGTTCCTGGAGGTGTCGGGTGGCACGGGGCCGATTAAAGGGGCGATGGAACCGAATTGGCAAAGAAATTTCGCCGCGGGGCGGCGGCGCCGATTTTCGTGACCGAATTTTTACTTGCACCGCCTTTTTCTTGTTTCATTGTCTAAAGGGTGTATCTTTTGTAGGTTCGGCTTCTTCTCCCGGCATGGGTTCTCCCCTTTCACCGTGTCTCCGGGAATAGTCGAGACTGTTTGACAAAGGAATTCAGGGAAAGGACGTTTCTGGTTATGAACATCAAAGCTTATTTGAAACCGACCTGCGGGTGGAGCAACGGCGTGCGGGCCATCCTGAGGAAATACAATCTCGAGTACGAGGACATCGACATCATCAACCATCCGGAAAACTACGCGGAAATGGTCCGCAAATCCGGGCAGCAACTCTCTCCCTGCGTCGAAGTCGACGGGGTCATGCTGGCGGATGTCAGTGGAGAAGAAGTCGAAAATTACCTGCTGGCCAACGAGTTGGTGGAAGCGACGTCCCGGGAGGCGGACGCTCCCGTCGACCGGGCCTGCACCGACGAGGAGCACGCGCGGATGTCCTCCCAGACCATCCGGTTTTTCTGAGCGGTACCGGATCTTACAGTTAAACCGCTGTAGGAGGCCGGGTAAGGAATCCGGCCTTCTTCGTGTACCGCCCTTCCAGGGGCCGGCACACGATCCTCCTTCAAGCAAAATCTCACGCATATGGCCCATTTGATTCCCTCTCCGCTTTACCGCTCCGATTTCGAGCACGACGCCTGCGGCGTCGGCTTTATCGCCCGGATGTCCGGGGAGCGCACCTATGATATCGTCGACCGCGCCGTGGCCGCCCTCAAGGCACTGGCGCATCGCGGGGCGATCGACGCCGATGCCGTCACCGGAGACGGAGCCGGAATCCTGACCCAGCTCCCGGTGGAGTTGTTGCAGAAGTTTCTGGACGAGGAGGGCATCGAAACCGGTCCTGACTGCGTCCTGGCAGCCGGCATGATCTTTCTCCCGCGCGAAAACCCGACCGCCCGGGACCAGTGCAAGCACATGGTGGAGGAGGCCGTCCAGCAGGAGGGGCTGCGGTTTCTGGCCTGGCGCGAGGTCCCGGTGAATCCGGATTGTCTCGGCCAAAAGGCGGCGTCCCCCCGCCCGCTGATCGTGCAGGCCCTGGTCTGCGGCGATTCCTCGATTTCGCGCGACGAGTTGGAGCGGCGGCTTTTCCTCGTCCAGAAGGTGGCCGAGCGCAAGGTGAACGTGAACAAAATCCCCGGCTTCTACATCTGCAGTTTTTCCAGCCGGACGATTGTCTACAAGGGGCTCCTCAACGCGCCCCAGATCCGCCGGTTCTTCCTCGACCTGCGTTCGCGCGATTTTATCACCGCCTTCGCCATTTTCCACCAGCGTTACTCGACCAACACCTTCCCCACCTGGCACCTGGCCCAGCCGTTCCGGCTCCTCGCTCACAACGGCGAGATCAATACCATCCGGGGCAACCGCAATCTCATGCGGGCTCGGGAGTTTTCCGACGCCCACGGCGTCTGGGGCGACCGGTTCAGCGATCTCCGGCCGATCGTTCAGCCGGACATGTCCGATTCCGCCAGCCTGGACAACAGCCTGCAGTCGGTGGTGCTCGGCGGACGGTCGGCGCTGCACACCTCGCAGATGATGATTCCCTGCGCCTGGGAAAAGGACGAGAGCCTGTCGCCCGAAGTGCGGTCCTTTTTCCGCTATCACTCCTGCCTCATGGAGCCCTACGACGGTCCGGCGGCCATCGCCTTTACCGACGGCCGTTACATCGCCGCATCGCTCGACCGGAACGGTCTGCGTCCGGCCCGCTACAAGGTCTACGACGACGGCGTGGTCGTGCTCGCCTCCGAAGCCGGCATCATCCCGGACGGCAAGGCCCGGGTGGTGGAGAGCGGGCGCCTGGCGCCGGGGCGGATCGTGGCGGTCGATATCGAAAAGAATCGTTTCCTCAGGGACGCCGACATCAAGGAGTACCTCGCCCGGCAGCACGACTATTCGGCCTGGTGCCAGGAGTACATCTTCAATCTCAGCGAGTACGTCTCGGACAAGAACGCCGATTTCGGCAAAGCGGGGGTGGCCGAGGGCGACCGGTTGCCCCTGGAGCTGGCCTTTGGCTACGAACTGGATGAACTGGAAATCGTGCTCGCGCCGATGGCCGAGACCGGCACCGAACCGACCGGCTCGATGGGCGACGACACCCCGCTGGCCGTGCTCTCGCGGCGGCCGCGATTGCTCTACACTTATTTCAAACAACTCTTCGCCCAGGTCACCAATCCCGCCATCGATTCGATCCGGGAGGACCTGGTGATGTCGTTGAACATTCACCTCGGCGCCAAGCCGCCCCTCTTCGAACTCGAACCGCACGGCGGCGGGCTCCTCGAACTGGAATCCCCCGTGCTCTTCGACCACGAGTTGGCGGCGGCGAGGGAGATCGAGTGTGTCCTCGACCGGGTTGAAACGATTGAAGCGGTATTTGACGTCGCCGACGGTGAAGCCGGCCTGGAGAAAGGCCTTCGCCACATCGAGCGCCAGGCCCGGGCCGCCGTCGAGGAGCGGGAGGCGCGGATTATTATTCTTTCCGATCGCGCGGTCAGCCGCGAAAAAGCCCCCATTCCCATGCTGCTGGCTACCGGCGCCGTGCACCAGGAACTGGTGCGCACCGGCCTGCGGATGAAAACCAGCATTGTTTGTGAGACCGGGGAGGCACGCGAGGTTCACCAGGTGGCGACGCTTCTCGGCTACGGGGCCAACGCGATCAACCCCTACCTCGCTTTCGACGTCATACGCGACCTCGTGAGGGAGGGGAAGGCCGGCGGCGTGGCCGATCCCGAACAGGGCCTCGTCAACTACCGGCAGGCAATCCACAAGGGGTTGCTCAAGATTATGGCCAAGATGGGGATCAGCACCCTGTTCAGCTACCACGGGGCCCAGATTTTCGAGGCGCTCGGTTTGAGCAAGCGGGTGGTCGACGAGTGCTTCCTGGGCACGCCGACTCCCCTGGGCGGCATCGGGTACGAAGATATTGCCCGCGAAGCGCTCGCCCGCCACGCCCGGGCCTACCCGGAAGAAAGCGAACCCGCTCTCGAACACGAGGGTTACTACAAGGTCAATCGGAAGGGCGGCGAATTTCACGCCTGGAATCCCCGGGTGGTTGCCGGGATGCATAAATTCCTCAAATCCGGCAGCGGCGATGATTTCTCCAGGTACCTGACCGCCAGCGACGACCATCAGCCGGTTGCCATCAAGGACCTCCTCAAGCTCAAGTTCGCGGACGATCCGGTCTCGCTCGACGAGGTCGAGCCAATCGAGGACATCCGCCGCCGCTTCACGACGGCCGGCATGTCCCTGGGAGCGATTTCCCCCGAAACCCACGAGTGCCTCGCCATCGCCCTCAACAGTATCGGCGGCAAGTCGAACTCGGGCGAGGGCGGCGAGGATCCCCGCCGGTTTTCGCCGCTGGAGGACGGGACCAACGCCAACAGTGCCATCAAACAGGTCGCTTCGGGCCGTTTCGGGGTCACCGCCGAATACCTGGCCTCGGCCAAGGAGATCGAGATCAAGATCGCCCAGGGAGCCAAACCCGGCGAGGGCGGCCAGCTCCCGGGGCACAAGGTCACGCCGCTCATCGCCCGGCTTCGCTTCAGTGTGCCCGGGGTCACGCTGATCTCCCCCCCGCCGCACCACGACATTTACTCGATCGAGGACCTCGCCCAGCTCATTTTCGACCTGAAGGAGGTCAACCCGCGGGCGAAGGTCTGTGTCAAACTGGTCTCCTCGTCCGGCGTCGGCACCGTCGCCGCCGGCGTTGCCAAGGCCTATGCCGATGTCATCCTGATCTCCGGTCACGATGGCGGCACCGGCGCCTCCCCCATTTCGTCCATTAAAAATGCCGGCTCCGCCTGGGAGATCGGCGTGGCCGAAGCCCACCAGGTGCTGATGATGAACGGGCTGCGGGGCCGCGTGGTCCTCCGCACCGACGGCGGCATGAAGACGGGCCGCGACATCATCATCGCCTCTATTCTCGGGGCGGAGGAGTACAATTTCGGCACCGCCGCGCTCATCGCCGCCGGCTGCGCCATGTTCCGGGTCTGCCACCTGAACACCTGTCCGGTCGGGGTGGCCACCCAGCGCGAGGACCTTCGCGCGAAGTTTCGCGGCAAGCCGGAAAACATCGTCAATTATTTCAACGGCGTGGCCGAGGACGTCCGCGGCTACCTCGCCCGGCTCGGTTACCGCTCGATCGACGAGATCGTGGGCCGAACCGAACTCCTCGAACAGATCGCGGACGAGGAGAATCCCAAGACGAAGACCATTTCCCTGCGGGGCCTTCTCCACGATCCGGATCCCGGCGGCGAAACCCCGCGCATTCACACCCGGCAGCGCAACGACCGCTTCGGCAACGAGGGTTCGCTCGACGACACCATCCTCCAGGAGATCAAGGACGTGATCCGCGGCCGTTCGGCCCGCTACACCGGGAGCTACAAGGTGGCCAATACCGACCGTTGCGTCGGCACCCACCTCTCGGGCGAAATCGCCTACACCCTGGGGAACACCGGCCTCGCACCCGGATCCATCGACCTGACCTTCGCCGGCAGCGCCGGGCAGAGTTTCGGGACTTTTCTGATCCAGGGTATCCGGCTTAAACTTTTCGGCGAAGCCAACGACTACGTCGGCAAGGGCATGAACGGCGGCGAGATTATTGTCCGTCCCCGCGACCGCGACACTTACGATTGGCACCGCAACAGCATCATGGGCAACACCTGCCTCTACGGTGCCACCGGGGGTCACCTCTTCGGCGCGGGACAGGCCGGCGAACGGTTTGCCGTGCGCAATTCCGGCGCCACCGCGGTGGTCGAGGGTGTGGGCGATCACGGCTGCGAATACATGACCGGCGGCCTGATAATCGTGCTGGGCGCGACCGGACGCAACTTCGGCGCCGGTATGAGCGGCGGCCTGGCCTTTGTTTACGATGAGGATCGGACCTTTGATTCCCGCTACAACCCGGCCATGATTGCGGCCGAATCCCTCGAAATCGAAAGCGAGAAGGAATCCCTCCGGCGCATGATCGAACTCCACCTCCAGTTGTCCGGGAGCCCGCGCGCCCGGGAGATTCTCGACAACTGGAACGAGGCCGTGACCCGTTTCCGCAAGGTCATTCCGCATCCGCCGACCCCGGAGACGCCGAAACCCGTTTTCCAATACTCGGAGGATAACGCCCTCGCCAACGTGTGATCCCGGTTACCCCGCCGGGTGGATGTCTCCGGATGGGCGAAACCTCCGCCGTTCCCGACGGTGTGGGAGTCGGCGGTCAACGCACGGTCAGGCGCCAGAAGAGGGCGTGACCGGGGTTGTCGATGATGAGCCGTACGGTTTCGGTGCCGTCACCGTTGTCCGTGGTTTCCTCGGCAATCTTAAGGTCGTACTCCTCCCACGGGAACCAATCAACCAGGTTTTGGGAAACTTCCGAATGCCACTCCAGGCCGGTGCCGCGGATGCGGTCGTACTCGACTTCGAACCGGCCTTCGCCGAGGACGAGTGAGGGCTGGGGCGGGCGCAGGGTGTCGGGCTCCAGGGGGTTGCCGTCGAGGGCGAATTCGAATACGTTCGGGTAACCGTCGTTGTCGGGATCGGCCCAGCGATCGCCGTCGGAGTCGTCGTCCTCGAAAAACCGGTTTCGCCACGATGTATACGTCAACGGCGAGGTGTGAAAGGGGAACTCCCCGGTTTTCGTCCACCGCCGGCCATCACCGCTTTTGAGTACGGCGAACCATTCGTAATCGGTGGCGGCCTCCAATCCGTCCCAGGGAATTTCGACCCGGGAGCCGGAATCGACGGTGAGGCGACCGATTTCCCGGAAGGGTTCGGGATCCGTCCCGAAATCGTACGGGAGGGTGATCGGGTTGTTCCAGCGCGGAAGATGGGCGTTCAGCCACGGGGAGTAGGTGTTGAAAAGAACGTCGCGTTCGTCCGGCCGAAACGTCAGCAGCCGCAGGTAGCCGCTCCCGCCATCTGGCATTCCCTGGTAGTTCTGCATGGTGGAGATGACGGTGTTCCCCTCGTAGGTGTCGATCCGGCGGCCCTCGCCGGTGACGTGGGCGCCGAACATGAAATCGAGGTTCGGGTTGTCCTTGAGGGTTTCGTAAATCGCCTCGCCGTAGGGACTCCAGGCGCCGGGGTTTCCGGGACTCATGAGGTGATGGGTAACGATAATGCCGCGCCGGTCGGGATGGGCCTTGAGAAGACCGTCGGCCCATTCCAGGATGTCGGGGTCGGCGAACTCGCGGTACTCGAGGCTGATGACAATAAAGCGGGTGGGTCCGGGCTCGCGATACCCCTCCCCGTGAGTTTCCAGGTGTACCGGACCGGTCTCGAAGAGCATGTAGAAATTGTCGTTGTTGTCGTCGAGCCGGCCCCGCCGGAAGTTGCCGCCGTAGGTGCTGCGTCCGCTGAAGCGGTCGTAACCGAAATGGAGATTGTAAAATTCGGTGGTGCCCTCGGGATCCCACATGGGCTCCTGGTCGTGGTTGCCCACGTTCATGGCGTAGGGAATGCCTTCGGCCATACCGGTGGTGGCGGGATCTTCCAGTCGGTACATCGCTTCGGCGGCGATTTCCCATTCCCGGGTATTGGGTTGACCGCCCTTGATATCGCCGCGCTGAACGATATCGCCCAGGTGCAGGACGAAGGGTATGTTGACGGCGAGGTGCTGGTCCACCACCCAGTCGGTCTGGGCGTTGAAGAGGTCGCCGCCCCCCCCGTGCAGTTCCCCGGAGTAGAATTGGGTGTCGGGCAGCAGGACCACGGTAAACGCATCGCCGCCGATCTCCGGTGGAACGGGGCGACCCATGAAGACGACCTCGATCGTCTCCTCCAGCGGGTCGATGACGGTCAGTTCCAGGCCGGCGGGTTCGGTCACGCCTTCGCTGCCGGGAGCCGGTTCGGGGAGGCCGTCGATCCCGGGCAGTTCGCCGGGTTCGTGGAACACATCGATACCGAGCCGGAGGACCGGTCGCGGTCCCTCCGGCCGGGTGTTGGAGGAACGCCCGAAGCCGAAGGTGTTGCTGTTGGAGGTCGAGTCGGTGCCCCAGGCATACAGGCGGAACGTGACCTCGGTGCCGCCCTCGACCTCGCGAAGCAGGCGCGATGCGGAAAGGTCGACGGGCGGCATGGGGTTGCCCGCGTTTTGTCCCGGGACGTCGGAGGTCATGTATTCGTATTCCTCGAACGAATCCGGAGCGGTGCCGGTGGCCCGTCCGAGGTAGGTGAAGGCGTCGAGCGTGATCCCGGCCGTCTCAAAGCCGTCGAAACTGAATTGCCACTCCAGGTGTCTCGGAGCCGCGGCCGAGGAGCGACGGAAACGGGAATCGAGCTGCTGGAACTCGGCCCGGTACCCGGGCTCCACCTCGATCGTGAATTCGAAATAATCCCCCTGGTCCAGGGCGGTTTCGCGCGAGGGCGCGAGCAGCGGCTCGTGGTCGACCGAATTGCTCCAGGTGTTGGCGGAGAAACCGCTCGCCAGGTAGGCCGGCTCGATGCCAGGTCCCCGTTCCACGGTCGAGGCCCGCAGGCCGGGCGCGACGATGTACGGACCGAGGGCCGGAAGGGGAGTGGCGCCGGCCCGGGTGCTCCCGGGAGCACCGCCGGAGGCGTAGACCACACCCGGCTGAAACCCGGGCCGGGGGGTTGCCGAGCCGCGGAGGACCGGGCCGCGGTCCCGGCCGAAGGCGAACGTGTTGCTGTCCACGGTCAGTTCGTTGCCCCAGGCGTACAGGCGAAAGGACACCTCCGTGCCCGCCTCGATCTCCTGGAGGTCCCCGATGCCGGACAGGTCGAGCACGGGCATCGGGTTGCCCTCCTGCTGACCGCTGATTTCCGAGCGCTGGGGATCGGTCCGCCAATCGTACATGTAGGCGAACGGCTCGAAGGAGTCCGGCGGATCTCCGGCCGCCCGGGCGAAGTACCCGAATTGGGCGGTCGGTTCTCCGCCCGGATCGAAGTTCAACCAGTTCGCCTCGATGGGGATGCCCGGGGTGGCGAAGCCGTCCAGGCTGTACTGCCACTCCAGGAACATGGCCGCGTTGCGGGCGGAGCGGCGCAGGTTGACCTC
>PXDC01000043.1 GCA_003565135.1 Verrucomicrobiota bacterium | reverse complement strand
CGGGAAGGGTGACGAGAAACGCGGTGAGTACTTGCCCCGCCGCAATTGTCAGGGGCGGCACGGTGCCGGAGACACGCTGGTTGGCGTAAACGGCTCCCAGGGCGTACATGATGGTGATTCCGAGCACGACTCCGAAGGCGATGAGCCGCCCCGGATCCCTGGGGTCGGCGGCCACCGTGAGCGCGACTCCCGCCAGGGCCAGGGCGAGCCCGACGATACGCGCCGGGGTGAAGCGTTCGAGTCTGACGGCGACGGAAACGAGCAACGTCGAGGTGGGAACCGCCGCCATGAGCAGGGCAACCAATCCCGACGGAAGCCATTGCTGGGCCCACGCCACGCCGGTCCACGGCAGGGCGTTCGTGAACACGCCCAGGACGAGAAAGTGTACCCATAACCAGCCCAGGCGGGGGAGCCGTTCATTTCGGATGTGCAACGCGGTCAGGAGAACGAGGGCTCCCACGCCGGTGCGACCGACCACGATCCACACCGGACCAAATCCGCGGAGGGCGATCTCGATGAAGAGAAAGGAAAGCCCCCACATACAGCCCAGGGCCAATAAAAGGACGCCTTCCGCCCGGCCGAAGGAACGCGCGATGATCGCCACGGTTACGGCCCTGAAGGCATGGCTTCGCGGAGGCGGACCTCCTCGTTTATCCGACGATTAGATTTCACGATGGCTGCATAGGCGAGGAACGTACTCCCCACTATGAAACCCCGGTGTCTTTCGGGGTCAACCGGGAAACGACAGGCGAACTCCGTCCCGTCGCTTCGGCCTACGGCATTCGGCTCTCGAGCCGCAGGGCCCGACGAAGCGGTCCTGGTGGAAAATTTGACCGTGGACAACCGGGACGGGACGACCCCGTATACGTATCGCGACGTTCAGCCTGTAAGCGACGCCGACCGTCCATGTCTACGTCCCAGCGTCGGCATGTCCGAGTAAATGCATTTCGGCGGGGTTGATCCCGCTACCATGGGTACAGGTGAGTTCATCGTTCCGGGAAGAAACCGGCCGAATCGCGGGTGCCACCGGTCCCCTCTATTTGAGGTGCACTCGTTATTAAATAGGGGATTCCCGCATATAATGATCGCGGTAAAAGCTTAAGCTATTCGTGGTCATACCCTGATTGTTAAATAAAAGTAAAAGCACTACTATAGGCGCGTTAACTCTGATTTATCGGACAATGAATCACTGCAAACACGTCCCGCTTTCCCGGTGAAAGGGGCTTTCAATCGAGCGACACCATTAAAGAAAAAACCATTATGAACGACACCGACGCAACCATCCCCGGATTGGCGCACACTCGGCCGCAGGAGCCCTGGGAAAAGATCCTGGACGACAGGGATAACGAATCCGGCGCCGTCCCGGACCTGGATGAACTCAAGGCGGAATTGGAGCGACGGGAGGAGGTACTCCGCGAAGGCGAGAAACTGCTGGCCGAGCGGGAACGTTTCGTGGAGGAAAGCGAAGCGCTCCTCCAGGAAAAGAGTCAGGCGTTGATGGAGGCCGAAACCCGCCTCGAGCAGTTGAAAGAGGACCTCGCCCGGAACGCCGATCGTGTGAAATCCGAGAGCAGGGGTTGGTTATCCTTTCAAAACCTCCAGGAATGCGAGGCCGTTCGGTAAGGGCGGCAGTCAAAATTGCTTCGCAGCTTTTGCCCCAGTTTAGGCAGGGCGGAAAAGGTATGGTTTGGCCATACTTACTTTGCAGCGTTACATTCACGTTTGAGCGCGAACCTCAATTGGGGCACTGTTTGGTCGGGCAGCATCCGTCGTGCCGGCGGGCGGAGTGAGGGAGCGATTGACTATCGCTCCGCTCTTTCGTCGAACACCCCTGCGGGGATTCGAACCCGTTCAACCTATATTTTACCGAAACCCTAATGTTGCAAAAATCGCAGAAGTTCGGACTTCGGCGAGCTCAGTCGAGCCGCTGGCAAGGCGGACCCAAAACCGGCGCAGCGATAGTACTGGAGTACGTGAGTGAGCCGGTTGTCGGGCCAACGCCGCCATGGGGGGCTTGTTCGATTTAGCGTTCTGGCAAACCCCATTAATAATGAGGTTTTGAAAATGGCTATAAAGTTTCAAAACCTCATGGAAACACGGATCTCCCGCCAAGGTCTATTTCGGCCCTGACGGGAAATCTTTTGGTCTACCTGGGATTTTGGGGCGGGGTTCGAAAATAGGGCAATCAGCTTTAATCCCTTTATTTAAGGGGCGGAGAGGGAGGGATTCGAACCCCCGGTGCCTTGCGGCACAGCGGTTTTCAAGACCGCCGCAATCGGCCACTCTGCCACCTCTCCGTAGAAAACCAATATTTACCCCGGGTGGCCGGGGGAAGGCAAGGTTTAGATGGGCCGGTGTTACGGATTCCGGGGCGAACGGGTTCAATCAAATTAGGTTTGATTTTTTTGGGAAACCGGTTTAAGGCTTCGACGCTCTTAGGCTTGACCCTTGCCGTCTGGGCAATACCACTCGGTGACCCGGTGCGGGTTGGCCCTGATCGAATTCGAATTGTTCATGGTGATGCGTATCATTGGTTCTCTCGCTGAATACGCCGGTTAGCTTTTTGGCGCTGACAGGGTAGTGCGGCAAATGACGTAACGGGATCAGCATGTTTCAACGGGCTCGCGAGCAATTATTTTCAAATATGGCCGGCAAAATACGGGGGAGCCGGGTGCTGCTTCCTGGAATGCATTGGATCCCGTTCGTGGCGGCGTTTTTCATGGCGCCTTTGGCCTTTGGAGAGTCCGCTCTTGAGCGAGTTCGCGTCAGTGATGACGGGGATCATTTCGTCCTGACCGACAGTGGCAAGCGGTTTGTGATCTGGGGTGTCAACTACGATCGCGACACCAACCTTCGTCTTTTGGAGGAATACTGGATTGACGAATGGGACAGCGTTGTCGCGCACTTTGGACAAATGCGGAATCTGGGTGCCAACGCCGTTCGCGTGCATCTGCAGGTTGCATCGTTTATGGACGGGCCCGACGAGGTTAATCGGGAATCTCTTGGCCAACTCGCCCGCCTGATCGACCTCGCTGAAAGAAAGGGCCTTTATCTCAATATT
This sequence comes from Verrucomicrobiota bacterium, assembly GCA_003565135.1. Lineage (GTDB taxonomy): Bacteria > Verrucomicrobiota > Verrucomicrobiia > Opitutales > T3Sed10-336 > PXDC01. The sequence continues at coordinate 27,879 of PXDC01000043.1, read as the reverse complement.
ACGGGACTGGGTTCCTATCATAAACACGAAGTCCCCGAATGGTACGACGCCATGAAAGAATCCGATCGGTGGGCGGTGCAGGTCCGTTTCTGGGAGGCGGTGGCGGCGACCGGCGCCGGGCGGTCCGCCGTATTCTGTTACAACCTGATGAACGAACCCGTTATCACCGAAGGGGAGGAATGGCTTCCCGGCGATGGATTTGCCGGCAAACACTATGTCCAGCGAATCACCCGGGACCGGGCGGGCCGTGACCGTCTCGAAGTCGCCGCTGCCTGGGCCGGAACCCTGGTGGAAGCCATCCGTAAACACGATCAGGAGGCACTCATTACCGTTGGGGTCATCCCGTGGGCCCACGTCTGGCCCAATGCCCGTCCTGGTTTCTATTCAGATGAAGTGAAGGACCATTTCGATTTTGCCAGCGTTCATTTCTATCCGCGTTCGGGGGAAATCGACCGGGCTCTGGAGGCTTTGGCGGTGTATGAGGTCGGGATGCCGCTCGTGATCGAGGAGATGGCGCCCATGTATTGCACGCTTGATGAGCTTGCCGAATTTATCGAGCGTTCGCGTGGTATCGCGGATGGTTGGTTTGGCTTTTATTGGGGCAAAACCATCGAGGAATACCGCGGGGAAACGAACGACGACAAGGCGGCGCTTATGGTGAAATGGCTGGAGTATTTCAGGGACGCCGCCGGGGCGTTGTGACCGATTCCTGTATCAGGGAGGGTCGGCTGTGAAATGGAGCAACTGAGAGATTTATTGAACAGGATGACGACAGGAGGTTTCACGGCAGTTGGGCGATTCGGGGGTATCCCTGGATCCGTGGCGGTTTTGCGGACGGTGGTATGGGTGGCCGCCCTTTTTGGGTTCGCCCGGGTGCTGGTCCCCGGGCAATGGGACGGAGCGGACCTGGAGGATCTTCGCGACGGATTTGAAGAACGACGGGATGCGGGGTTCGAAGTCTGGCGGGGAAAGCCGCTGGAGATGGCCCCGAAACGCGAACCGCTTTCCGCCGGTAGACCCATTTACACGCGCCACTTTTCGTATTCGATCATCGATTTTGCCATGGCGGCGTTCTGGAACGGTGAGCAGTTGGAGGAGGCGAACGAGGCGCTGAAAAAGAAGGCACGGCTGTACATTGACGACCGCGACCTGCGCAACGACCGTGACAGTTTTTACTGGGCGGCCGACGTGCTCTGCCGGATCGTGGAGTTTTTTGGGCGGGAAGGCTCGATTGCGCCGGGACGGTTGTCGGGGGAGGCCGAGGACGAACTCCTCGAAATGATGTGGCTGTACGCGAAGGAGCACTCGTACATCGGTGAGGTGAGGTGGTTCACGGATCCGCCTCCGGCGATCAGCCAGCCAATTTCGGCGGAATGGAAGGAGTCGGGGACCTGGCATGTGGGCGAGTCCGAAAATCATCATGTGATGAAGTTTTCGACCCTCTGGCATTTCAGTAGATTCCTGGACCGGAACTCCGATTACGGGAACCGGGAATACAACGACGGGCACACGGCCGGCGAACATCACCGGGCCTGGACGGCGTACGCGAAGGAGTATATTCGTGAGCGGGGGCGGAAGGGTTTGTTCATTGAAATGGCCAACGGCGGCTACGGCGCCCACACCCTCAAGGGCATTTACAATTTCTATGATTTTGCCGGCGACCCCCGTTTGCGCGAACTGGCGGGCAAACTCATCGACCTGTACTATGCTTCGTGGGCGCAGGAGCAGATCGACGGAGTGCGGGGCGGCGGGCAGAGCCGGGTGGGGAACTTCCGAAGCGGCATGAATGCCGTCCGGCACATCATGTGGTTTTATTTGGAAATCGGGGATCGGCAGGAAATCGTGCGGGAACGGGCGACCGTGGCAACCAGTGATTACCGGATGCCGTTGGTCGTCATGGATCTTGCCCGGAGTATCGAGGACCGCGGCGAATATGAAGTGCGGGAGCGACGGCCGGGGTTGGCTCTGGATGGGTATTTTGGCAATCCCGATTACCGCCTGCGCCGTGACTTTGGAGGAATCCTGCGTTATTCGTATGTGACTCCCGATTTTATCATGGGAATGCCTTTGGTGGAGGCGCGCCCGTTTGAGGAATGGACTCTCATCAGCAGCCAGAATCGCCGTCACGGAGTGATTTTTCGCGGTCATGTGCACGCGCGCCTGGCGCCCATCTGCGATGCCGAAGGCGCGACATTCAACGAACAGTGGGGGGTGCAGCGCAAAGGAACGATGATCGTTCAAAAACTTCCCGAAGGATATTCCCGCGGGGCCGGCGATCTCCAGGTCTGGTTCAGTGGCCCGGGACTCCGGGATTCTGTCGCGCGGGGCGATTGGGTTTTCGTTGAGGCCGAAGGGGCGTATGCCGCGGTTCGCCCCGCCCGCGGCGGCCACGGATGGAAGGATCCCGAAAGCGGGCCTCCCGGCGTGTGGATGACCCTCGATGACGGCCGTTCGCCCGTCATCATCGAAGTCGCCCGAAAAACCGATTTCGAAAACTTTGAGGCATTTCAAGAGCAGGTGGGGCAACGTGCGCCGCAGTGGCGGCAGGACGTGTTGGTTTTTACCGGACTGAACGGAGACACATTCACCTTTTACGCCGATCGCAGTGCGTTGCCGGAGATCAACGGTGAGCCCATTGACCTGGCCCCCGAACAGGCATTTGACAGCCCGTTTGTTCGTTCCGATTGGAATAGCGGAATCGTCACGATCCGGAAGGGCGACCGCGAGCGCCGCCTGGATTTTAACTAGGCTCGACCTGGCTTCGTGGCCGGAAATTCACGAAATCGGGGTCGAGGGGGCCGATGGGCGGGGACCGCGGCAGACGATCAGAGGCGAACCTTCTCCCGGTGAGCTCGGGAGCGTTGGGCGGTCGGGAAAAAAATAGGGAGGTCTTTGAAAAATTCCTTGGCACCACATCATACTCTGCTACGTTCGGAGGTTTTACACTTCGGTGGGATACCCAAGTGGCCAAAGGGGGCAGACTGTAAATCTGCTGCGGTAACGCTTCACAGGTTCGAATCCTGTTCCCACCACCCGGAAGGAGAAAGCGCTGATTTTCAGCGCTTTTTCTTATTAATGACCGGGGCTCACGGGGATGAAGTGCCGGTGGATTCCTGCATCTGCGCCACGGCCTGGTGAAGGCCGTTGACGATCCGTTCGTGAGGGGTATCGCCCGGGCCCTTTCGGGCCAGTTCGCCGGGATCGAGGGGTTGGCCGATGCGGATGACAATGCGGCCGCGACGGGGAAAGCGTTGTCCCAGCGGCAGGGCGGCGTGGGTTCCTTCGATGGCGACGGGCAGGGCGGGAACAGGGTGGTGTTCGAGGATGAGTCCGAGGCCGGGGCGGAAGTCCCGGAGTTTTCCGTCGGAAGCGATGGCGCCTTCGGGAAACCAGACGAGGGGGTGGTCGCGCTGAAGGACGGCGGCACCGATCGCGAGACTGGCGACGGGGCCGCGTTCCGGGTCGATGGGAACCACCTGGCCGAGTCGGCTGACGGCGCGCCAGAAGCGGTTGCGGAACATGGTTTTGGTTACTCCGGCCCAGAAATACCGGCGCACGGTCTGAAAATCGAGAGCGGCGGCGAGGGCCGGGGCGTCGAGAAAGCTGGTATGATTGGGGGCCAGCACGTACGGTCCGGATGCGGGGAGGTTTTCCCGTCCGCGGAGTTCGATGCGGAAATAGGTCCGCATGAACAGGTCGTGGATCCAGTAAAGCGGGCGGCCGAGGACGTTGAGAACGGTGGAGCGGGGTTGCAGCCAGGAGCGGTCGGCGTCGTCGAGGACCGATTCCGGATCCCGGAGCGCGCGGCGGGATTCCCCCGGACTTCGGGTTTCGGAGCCGGCGGCGATTTCCAGGAGGTCATGCACCGTCCGGGACTCCTGGATCATTTTTTCGGAGAACGAGAGGCCGAGCTGTTCTTCGAGGGTACCGGAGAGCTCAACCCATTCGATGGAGTCGATCCCGAGGTCGGTCCCGAGGCGTGATTCCGGTTCGAGCCGGTGATCGGCGTAGCGGCGGCAGAGGTATTCCCAGAGACGACGGGCCTGCTTGTTGTCGAGCAGGCTCTGGTCGTCGGCGGCCATTTCCTCGATGTCAACCGGCCCGGTTTGCGGGGCCGAGTCGGTATGGGTTCCGTCGTAGCTCTCCACCAACTCATGTCGCCGGATCTTGCCGAGCCGGGTTCGCGGGAGCGGGTGGGAGGAAATGCGGAAGTCGGACAGACGCTGGTAGGAGGGCAGGTTTTCCCCGATTCGGTCCACCGCCGCCGCGACGTGTTTTCGGGCGTCGTTTTCGGGAACGGATCGACCGGGAACGATCAGGGCGACCAGTTTCCCTTCGCGCTGGAAGATCCCGGCTTCCTCGATCTCTCCGCAATCGCCGTAGATTTCCTCCAGGGTTTCGGGGGCGATGTTTTCGCCTCCTTCGAGAACGAGCATGGTGTTGATCCGTCCCTCGATCCGCAGGTAGCCGTCGTGATCGAAGCGGCCGTAGTCGCCGGTACGGTACCAGCCATCGGAAAACGCCGCTTCGGTTTCCTTGGCGAGTTTATGGTAACCCTGGAAGACCCCGGGTCCGCGCGCGAGGACCTCGCCCGGGGAATGGGGGTCGTCGGTGTCGCGGGGGGTGTCCGATTCGCCCGGCGCGGACGACGGGTCGATCCTGATTTCAGTCTTTTGCACGGGACGCCCGACGGTTTCAAAGCGGGGATCGCCGGGACGGAGGATGGTGAGCAGGGGCGAGGTTTCGGTCAGGCCGTAACCGATGGCCACGTGCCACCCGAAGGCTTCGAGCTGGCGCGCGAGCTCCGGGTCGAGGGGGGAGCCGCCGGATGCCATGAGGCGGACTTTGCCCCCGAGGCGGCGGTGAAGGGAGCCGAAAAGGGTCCGTCCCAGTCTCATGCCGAAGCGTTTTCGGGCCGCGAGGCTCGTACCCAGGGCGGCGCGGAAAACCATCCGCTGGAGAAGGCCCCCGCCTTCGGCCCGGCCGCGAATCCCGTCCACAAGCGCCCGATGCAGCCGCGGAACGCCGATAACGACCGAGACCTCGCCTTCCCGGATGGCACGAACCAGTTGGGGGCCGGTCAATGCGGAGGGAAGGACGATGGCGAGTCCGAGGTGAAGGGGGGCCAGCATGCCGCAGACAAAGGGGTAGACGTGGTGGAGGGGAAGCGGCAGGAGGAGACGGTCGCCCGATTCGATCAACCGGTTTTCCTCCAGGATCTCGAACTGGTAGGCGAGATTGCCGCGGGAGAGGGGGACGCCCTTGGGGGGGCCGGTGGTGCCGGAGGTGTAGAAAAGGACGGCAGTCGTGTCGTCGCCGTCGGGGGCGGTGCCGGACGCGGGTTCGTCATCCATCAGCTCCCGCCAGGAATCGTCGCCGTCCTCACGGTCGAGTCGCACGATGCGCGGTTTGTCGTCGATTTCCAGTTTTCCCAACCGGCGCGCGCCGCGTTCGTCGGAAAAGACGATACGGGGGCGACAATCCTCGAGCACGTGGCGGAGGGGCTTGTCGGCCATTTGCGCATCGACAGGGACCACGGTTGCCCCGGTGCGGAGGATGCCGAGGGCGGCGGCCACATAGGCGATGGATGGGGGGGCGAGCAGGGCGACGCAGTGGGTGGATTTCACACCCTCGCGGCGGAGGCCGGAGGCGATTCGCCCGGCCAGCCGGTCGAGGTCGCCGAAGCGGCAGCGCTCGACGTCGTCCGGGCCGAAAGCGAGAATCGCGGGATTTTCGGCCGCGCCTCCCAGCGCGGGCCACGGCGATTCGCGGTCGGTACTGTTCTGCGATGGAACCTCTTGTGTCATAACATTCGCTTCCCGAAGGCGATCAGGCTACCCTACCCGCCGGTCCCGGCGGGGTCAAGTGAACCGGGAAGGCCCGGTTGTGACCATCGGGAGTGGAAGCGCTTCAGAATCTCCGGCCCAGGGCGACATTTGCCTGGAAGCCGCGGGGGATTTTTTCGCCGTCGAGGCTGGTGCGTTCGAGGCTGGAGGCGATGTCGAGGTGGAGGGCCCGGAAAAAGCTGAGGCCTCCGCCGATGTAGGTGAGCTTTTCCCCGACGAGGTTTTTGCGAAGACCGACTCGCGGACTGGGCACCCAGGCGCGGGCGGGTTCGTAGGCGCCGATCACCGACGCCCACTTGTAATCGTCGCCCGTGGTATCGGTCATCCGGTTGAGGTCGAGCGCACCGGCGGCGATCCATCGTTTCGCGGGTGTGAACACGGCACCTTCCAGGGTGAGCTGGCGATCCATTCTCCAGCGGCTGCCGTTGCGGCGGGCCTGGGGATTGGCCTGGAAGAACGCGGAGTCGCTGGTGTCGGGGTACTCGAAGGAGGGTTCGTTGATATTGCGCAGAACGCCGCCGACCGAATACCAGTTCGCCACCCAGGCGGCGGCCAGGTCGAGGCCAATTCCGGACGAGGTCTTCTGGTTATCCTCAAATTCGTCCCGGGCGGTGTCTTCGAGATCGTCGTCGCTAAAGAGCACCCCCCCTCGTACCAGGGTGGTGCGGTAGACGTTGACGACACCTCCGGCATGCACGCTCCCGGCGGGGGATCGCCAGACTTCGCTCGAGTACCCCGCGCCCAGCCGGCCCACCATGCCGCCCTGGACGGCGACGCCGGCGTCGTCGGTGGGTTCGATGCGCCGGCGGGTTCCATCGTCGAGGATAACCACCGGCACCCCGTCCGGATCCGTCTCGAATCGGTCCACGTCGTCCGCCGGGACGCCGCGCAGGCCAAAATCGAATGCGTCATCGGTCGATTCCACGGCCACCCGCGCCTCCAGGATCCCGTCGGCGTTCAGGGTCAGGGTGCCGCGGAGGAAATCGGAGCGCACGGCGATGGGGGCGAGGGGGAAGGAGGCCGAGCCGGTGAGCTTGGCGTAGGCGCTGTCGGTGAGGTCGCGGACCAATTCGTTCGCCTGTTCTTCGAAGAGGTTGAGGTCGTTGAGAAAGGCTTCGATTTCGGCCTCGCTTGGCGGGGCGCCAACGCTGAACGCTTCGGCCTGCTCCTCCAGGCGTTCGAAGGTGTCGAGGATATCATCGACCTCGCGATCGAAATCGTCGGCGTCCCCGACTTCGAGACCGACACCGAAATCGAATACCGTACCGAAGCGGAACCGGCGGTCGCTGAGCGAGGGGTGGGCCGGATTGACCACGGGGGGCAGCCCCCGCTGCGAAGCGCCGAAAGGCGCCGTGCTGGGGAGCGTCATCGGGGTCCGCCGCACCTCATCCATTGGCGGTTCCGGTTCCACGTCACCATCGGGTTCGGGTGCCGCGACCTCGGGCTCGGTCGCTTCGGGTGCGGGGCCGGTGACGGCCGTTTCTTCGGAGTCGGGCTCGGTCACCTCTGCCAGGGCGACAGTCGAACCGAGGAGCGAGGCGGCTAGCAGAAAAACCAAAATCGGCGAAGTGTGTGGCATGCAGGGAAAACAAACCGGGGTTCTTTCCTTAGCAAGGCGAAAATACCCGGATTGCAGGGAGTTGCGTACGTAGATCCGGGCGCACCGCAATCCGCTTAACCGTCCCCGGCCGATGCCGGTCAAAGAAATCCCGCCTCCTTGAAGCTGTAGAATCCCTGCTGGCGGGGGTCGGTGGCAGTGGAGCCGATGATGATGTGGTCGAGAAGCTCGATCGACACGGTTTTTCCGGCTTCCCGGAGTTGCCGGGTGACCTGGATATCGGCGCTGCTCGGGCTGGGGTCGCCGCTGGGATGGTTGTGCACGGCGATGATGGAAAGCGCCCCGGAGCGGATGGCCTCGCGGAAAACCTCCCGTGGGTGCACCAGACTGCTGCTGGCGGTGCCGGAGGTGACCTCGTTTTTTTTCATGAGGCGGTTTTTCCGGTTGAGGCAGAGCACCCAGAATTTTTCCACTTCGAGCCCGGCCGCGATCGGATGGAAATACTGGAAGACAAGTTCCGGGGTGTTGAACTGGGGTTGGAAGTCGTTTTTCTGCACCAGAACGCGACGCGCGATTTCCATAACCGTGATCAACTGAAGCGCTTTGATCCGGCCGATACCTTTCAACTTCATGAAGTCCGCCGCATCCCACCGGATCAGCTCGGAGAGGGAACCCGCTTCGCTGATGATCCGGGAGGACAGGCCCATGACGTCGAGGTCCCGGCTGCCGCTGCGAAGCAGCATGGCGAGGAGTTCGGTATCGCTCAGGGGTGCGGGCCCGTGTTTTTCCAGGCGTTCCTGGGGGCGCTCGTTGACGGCCATGTCGCGCAAACGGACCGCCTGGTAGGCGCCGTTGCCGGACGGTGATGATTGGGAACGGGGCTGTTTCACGACAGGGGCCGATTCTGGGAACGGGTATCGGCAAGGCCAGTAAAAAATAATTGGTTTTGACCGGCGGGGCCGGGCGGGTTAACCCGGTGAATGATGAACAAGATACGTGTGGTGGTTTGGGGTGAGAACGTTCACGAGCGGGAAGACGAGCGTGTGGCCGCGGTGTATCCGGACGGAATGCACACGGTAATCGCGGAAGGCATCCGCGAGCGCGGCGGCGACGAGGTCGACGTCTCCACCGCAACCCTGCAGGAGGCCGAGCACGGGTTGACCGAAGAGCGGGTCGGTGAGACCGACGTGCTGGTCTGGTGGGGACACCGGGCGCACCGGGAGGTGGCCGACGACGTGGTGGACCGTATCCAGAAACGCGTGTTGCAGGGAATGGGCCTGATCGTGCTGCACTCGGGACACTACGCAAAGATTTTCAAACGCCTCATGGGAACGACCTGCTCGATCACGTGGCGGGAGGCCGGGGAAAAGGAACGCCTGTGGGTCTGCAATCCCGGGCATCCCATCGCGGCCGGGATCGACCGCTATTTCGAACTGCCCCATACCGAGATGTACGGGGAGCCTTTTGGCGTCCCGGCGCCGGAGGAACAGGTATTTATCTCCTGGTTCGAGGGCGGGGAAGTCTTCCGCAGCGGCTGCTGCTGGCGGCGGGGGAATGGCAAGGTCTTTTATTTCCGGCCGGGACACGAAACGTATCCGATCTACTACGACGAAAACGTCCGACGCGTCATTCACAATGCCGTGCGTTGGGCGCGCCCGCAGGGGTTGTGGATCGATTCGTGCCCGAACGTCCCGGTGGACAAGGCCCCGGAAAAAATCGAGGAAAAAGGAGCGAAGCTGCACAAGCCGGGGGACGAAGGTTACAAGTGAAAACCGCGCAGGTGTCCGCGGGCCGCCGGCGGGGATGGCGCTTCGCTTCAGGCACGGGCTTGTTACCCTGCGGGTGAACGGGAAACAAAGGTATGGCTGATTATCCGAAAAATGTACTGGGCGGACCGCTCCGGTCCTGTTGTACGGATCCGGTGACCGGGTTCTATCGCACGGGAAAGTGCGAGACCGGGCCGGACGATCTCGGAGCTCATGTGGTGTGCGCGGAATTGACCGGGGAGTTCCTGCGATTCAGCCGGGAACGCGGAAACGATCTCAGCACCCCGAATCCGGAGTTCGGGTTTCCCGGACTCGCGCCCGGCGACCGCTGGTGCCTGTGTGCGCTGCGCTGGAAGGAAGCGTTCGAGGCGGGGGTGGCGCCCCCGGTGGTCCTGGCGGCGACGCACGAGGCGGCGTTGCAGTACGTGACTCTCGACGAGCTTAGGGCGCACGCGTGCGGTTGAGGAGGGGGGATGGGCGAATGACCGGCGGAGATAGCAGGAATATCGTCATTACCGGGGTCACCCGCGGCCTGGGACGGGCTCTGGCGCTGGAGTTTGCCGCGCTGGGGCACCGGGTGAGCGGCTGCGGGCGTTCCGGATCGGAGATCGGCCCGCGCGTTTCTTGTGCGGCGGTGGATGTGACCGACGAGGCGGCGGTGCGGGCCTGGGCCCGGGAGCGGGAGGCGGCGGAAGGGCCGCCGGATCTGCTGATCAACAACGCGGGCGTGATCAACCGGCACGCCCGTTTATGGGAGGTGCCGCTCGATGAGTTCCGCCGCATGTGGGAGGTTAACGTCCTGGGCGTTTTCCACGTGTGCCGCGCCTTCCTCCCGGCCATGGTGGCGCGGGGCACGGGAGTGGTGGTCAACGTCAGTACCGGCGCCGGCGTGCGGGGATTCCCGGAAATCGGTCCTTACTGTACGACGAAGCACGCGGTGGAGGGGTTGACCCGGAGTTTGGCCGAGGAATTGCCCGAAGGTATGGCGGCGATCCCGTTTCAGCCGGGTGTGGTCCAAACCGACCTGCTGCACCGTCACTACGGTACCCGGGCGGCCGCGTATCCCGAACCGGACGAATGGGCCCGCGTGGCGGCGCCGTTCTTGCTGGACCTGTCGGCCCGGGAGAACGGGCAATCGATCCGGATGCCGCAGGTTCGCGGATCGTGATTCGGGATCGGTGATCGGTCGCGGCGGGCTTATCGTTCCGCAGAAGAAATCAGGCGCCGATGTATTCTTTCAGTTTTGTCGCGTACTGTTTGAGGACCGGGTCCGGGTCGTGGTCGCTGCCCGGCTTGTGAATCACTTCCACCGATACGAATCCCTCGTACCCGCTTTTGCCCAGCAGCTGGATCGGTGTCGCGTGGTCGATGTCTCCTTCCCCGAGGGGGGTGTTGGCGATGCGTTCGGCGGGGTCGGGGAAATTGCCGTCGTGGGCATGGAGGTGACGGGTGAGATCGCCGAGGATCTGCATGGTTTCGCCGGGGCGTTCGAACATCCGCTGCGGATGCATGATATCCCAGAGAACCCGAAGGTGAGGATCGTCCACACGTTCGATCACGGCCCGTACCAGCGATGACGAGCACCAGGCGTCGTGCGTTTCCAGGAGGAGGACGATATTCTTTTCCCGGGCCCGGTCGAGCACCTGCCGGTAGCTGTCGGCGGCCCGGTTGACGTGGGCGTTCATTTCGCCGGCGCCGTGGTCGCCCCCGAAGGTCCGAACGAACGGCGCGCCCAGATCGGCGGCGAGGTCAACGGCGGCGAGGGCGTCCGCCACGTGTTGCTTGCGTTCGGCATCGTCGGGAACGGCGAATTTGCAGCCGGTGGCGATGCAGCAAATCGATTTGCCGGCCTTCTCGAAGCGACTGCGGACCCCGGCGCGCTGGTCTTCGGTCATGTCGAGCTGAAAACCCGCCTGGTTGGGCCATCCGACGCGGGGCTCCAGCCCGTCGTAGCCGTAGCGGTCCATGGCGTCGAAGATGCGGTCGAGGTCCCAGTCCGGGCACACGCTGGTCATGAAAGCGGGTTTGATCATACGGAAAGGAGAACGCATTTGGGCGGAAATGACCAGATTGTTTTTGCTGATTGCGGTTGACTCGGGCTCGAACACCGTAATCGTGTACTCTTGCGTCCCTGTCGCGATCCGGCGAGGGACGGTTTTTATTTATGAACGCCGACCGCATCCGCAACATCGCCATCATCGCTCACGTCGACCACGGGAAAACCACACTCGTGGACCAATTGCTCGGGCAGAGCGGGACCTTCCGGGAGAACCAGGAGGTCGCCGAGCGGATCATGGACAATATGGACCTGGAGCGCGAAAAGGGGATCACCATCCGGGCCAAGAATACCGCCATCCACTGGCAGGACTACCTGATCAACATCGTCGACACTCCCGGCCACGCGGATTTCGGCGTGGAGGTGGAGCGGGTGATGAAGATGGTTGACGGGGTGCTCCTGGTGGTGGATGCGTACGAGGGGCCGCAGGCCCAGACCCGTTTCGTGCTCCGGAAGGCGCTCCAGGAGGGGCTCAAACCGGTCGTGGTCATCAACAAGATCGACCGCGAAAACAGCGATCCGACGAAGGTGCACGACCGGGTTCTGGAGCTTTTCCTGGAACTCGACGCCACCGAGGACCAGTTCAACGCGGCCTTCCTGTACGGGAGTGCCAAGGACGGGTACATGGCGCGTTCCATGGACGACCCGCGGGTGGATATGGCGCCGCTCTTCGAAACGATCGTCGAACGCGTGCCGGCCCCCGTTGTGGAGGAGGGGAGCGAGTTCCGCATGCTGGTCAGCAACATCGACTGGAGCGATTATGTCGGCCGCATCGCGGTGGGGAAAATCACCTCCGGGACTATCAGTACCGGCGATCCGGTTTACGTCATCCACCGGGACGGCCGCCGGGAGCGCCGCAAGGTAACCAAGGTTTTTGAATACAGCGGCATCCGCACGCAGGACGCCGCGGCGGGCGTAGCGGGGAATATCGTCGGGCTGGCGGGTTTTGAGGAGGTGGATATCGGTGCGACCCTTTGCGGTTCGGAAGAGGGACAACCCCTGGCCTTTGTGGCGATCGATCCACCCACCATCAAGATGCAGTTCATGGTCAACGACGGCCCGCTGGCCGGGCTGGAAGGCAAATATGTGACCACTCGCCAAATCCGCGATCGCCTGTTCAAGGAAGTCAAGACGAACATCTCGATCACGGTGGATGAGAGCGACGTCGCGGGGGCCTTCGAAGTCAGCGCCCGCGGGGCGATGCAAATCGCGGTGCTCCTCGAACAGATGCGCCGCGAGGGCTTCGAGGTCCTGGTGTCGCCGCCCATGGTGATAACGCGGACCGAAAACGGGCAGTTGCTCGAGCCCTTCGAAACCCTCTGGCTGGAGACCCCTGAGGAATCGCTCGGCGGCGTGATGAAGTCCCTGGCGTCCCGCCGCGGAAAAATCGAGAATATGGAAAACCACGCCTCCGGCGTGACCCTGGAGGCCACCGTGCCCACCCGCGGCCTGATCGGGTTCGAGTCCGAGGTTATCAACCTCACCAGCGGTCGCGGGGTTATGTCGCACCTCTTTAAAGAATACGCGCCGCACTGCGGCGAAATTGTCACCCGCACGACCGGCACACTGGTATCAATGGAAAAGGGCGAAGCGCGGGCCTACGCGTTGAGCGCTCTGGAGGACCGGGGCCGCCTTTTTGTGGGTGCGGGCGAAGAAGTTTATCCCGGCATGATCGTGGGTGAGAGTCCGCGGCGGGAGGATCTTCCGGTCAACCCGACCAAGGGTAAACAATTGACCAATTTTCGGTCCCAGGGCGAAGGCAAGGGCATCCAGCTTTCGCCCAAGGTGCTGTTCTCTCTGGAACGTGCCATCGAATACGTGGCCCCGGATGAATTTGTCGAAGTGACCCCGGCCAGCATCCGCCTGCGCAAACGTATCCTCGACGCCGACGAACGCCGGAAACACCAAAAGCGACTCGAAGCGGCCGGGGCGTAGAACCGGGAAGGGGAAGGGAAATAAGCGATTGTGCCGTGGCGGGTACCGTGGGACTGCGGCGGGAAAGGCACACGTTGCGGGGAAAAAACCCTTTACTGTACTGGTAAAGTTGGATTTGTCTCGCCCCGGGTGCCCCCCGCGGGGAGGGTGGTGGTCGTCCGCCTGCTTTTCCGGCATCCAATCCATCGCCGGCGAAGAGAGCCGGTTTCGAATCCCGCCTGTTTCTGCGGGCAGCAAGGATCCCGGGTGAGTCAGCATTCCTTCCATAACCACCTTTTCCTTTGTTCCTGAGCCGTGCAGACCCATGGTGACGGTGCCGTGTGGCGCGTTTCCGGCATCAAGGTTCTCCCGGCGGATGTCCGCTAAGATCCGCGATTTTCTCAACAACCGAAAACCCTGCAAACCATGAAACGATCCGCAGCCCGTGCGCTCCTTTACCTTCTATCAGTGACGACTCTCGCGGGAGCCGCTCACGCCTTTGAACCCGTTTCCTGGCGTTTCGGGACCGATTTTGACGGCGACGCCGGTTTCCAGACGGCCGCTGTCTGGGACGAAACCGCCGAAGACAAAACCACGCCGACCACCGGCGAGTGGATCGTCGACTCCGATTCCATCCGTTTTTACCTTCCGCCGCTCGACCCCGACGGACCGAGCAACAACTACACCGATGCGGGCGCGTTTGTGGCGGTGGACGGCCTGGGTGACGGCAATTTCCGGGACTTCCGCATCGAACTCTCCGGCGAGATCGTCAGTATCGGCCACGATTGGAACCGGTTTGGGATCGTCGCCCTGGGCGGCGGCGAGCTCGGCACCGTCTACAACACCCTTGATTACTACAGCGCCCGTTTCCAGCGCCCGACCGCGGGTGGGACCAACCGGCAATTGCGGATCGCCCACGGTATGGGGAATCACCTCGGCGGGAGCGATCTGCAATTCTATCTGCCTCACTCCCTCGGGTCGGGGGAATTTACGCTGACGTTGACGGGAAGGTACAACGAGGAGGATCAGCTGTTTATGCTGCTCCAACTCGACCACGAGGATTACCCGGATGAGAATTGGACCGCCCAAAGTGACCTGCGGGGAGCCGATTCCCTGCGGGACGGGATCCAATTCGGCTTCGGGGGCCGTTTCCGCTCCGGGACCGGTTCCGATACCGACGTCCGGTTCACCAGCATGTCCATCGAAGAACCGCCGCCGATCGATCCTCCCGACTGGGTTACAGCCGAGGGGACCTGGACCTACGACGGTACCCAGCATCCCTTCAGCCTCACCGCTCCGGGCGAATACAGCTTCGCCGGACCGGCGCCGCAGGTGGTGTATTTGAAGAATCTCCCTTTTCCGCGCCTGGGTACGGATTCGGACGAAGCGATTATCGAAGATCTGCTCGAAGCCGGCCTGATCGTGGTGGAGCTCGATTGCGCCGGCCTTCCGACGGCGTCGATGGAGCTGCAGCGTGCCCTGTTGCATTACTTTGAGAATATGTCCGCCGTCCTCCTCAATGCCACCGAAGGGGCGATTCAACCCGATGACCAATTCACCTACTGGTTGCCGTCGGGCTATCGCCTCGAACGTGACGTCCCTTTCTGGAACATCGAGCAGCACGGGGCTCACGGATCCCTCGAACGCATCGTCGATACGTACAACAGCTATGTCGTCTCGAATTACGACGTGGAACCTATCGAAAGCCCGGAGGAACTGACCGGGCCCGGGGGGCGTCCGCTCGACTACAACCTTTACCTGGACATCATGTATCCGTCGGGTGATCCCGCGGAGGCTGTGCCGACCATCGCGCACTTTGCGACGCTCAGCCGCCGGCCCTCGAGTTTCCGTGCCGGCGAACGCCCCATGGAACCGCTCGGGTGGCTGTTCGACGGTCACGCGCTCGTGTATGTGGATCATATTTACAATCCGCTCGCCCGGCACGAAAACTACGGGCACTTCGAGCCGGGTTACACGCTGCAGAACTGGAACGGTATCGCGGCCGGTTCGGCGGCCATCCGATTTCTGCGGGCTCACGCCGATACGTACAACCTGACCGATCGCATCGGCGCCCTGGGGCACTCCAAGTCGTCCTACACCGTCGTGCGCATTGCCGATCCCCGGCATCCGGACCAGGAGGAGCACAGCACCTTCTCGGACTTTCCCGAGGGTTCGCCCGAGCCTCAGCCGTGGCCGGACTATTCCAGCCGGGTCGATGCGGCCTTTGCCTCCATGGGCGACGGCACCCGCCGCACCCAGTATTTTACCGAACACCTGGCACCGATGGTCGTCGCGGCGGGGCGTTTCGATCACTTCAATCACTGGGACGTTTTTCCGCCGCTGGTATCGGTCTGCGAGAGCAACGACCTCAATCACCTCGCGCTCTGGATGGAGGACCTCGGCCACGACCGTCCGTTCGGCGAGGACCTGGTCACCGGCACGGACCGGAATTTGCTCATCCGCGACTTCTTTGCCCAGCACCTTCACCCCCGCGGAGAGGACGCCCTGGATGTGCTGTTTCTTTTGCCCCGCGCCAAACGGGACCAGGTGCCCGTCGACGGCGTGACCCGTATCCTTCCGGCCGACGACGTGTTGCCGGACGACATGCTCGACCTCTCGCCCTACAGTCCGATCGCCGTGCGCTTCGCCCGCTCGATCGAGCTCGACTCCCTGGAAGGCGGCAAACTCGGCGTGTGGCGGGCCGCCACCGGCGAGCGGGTGGCGGGCGAGTGGACGCCGTCGCTGCAAAACAGCCGCTTTCACTTTACTCCCGATGTTCCGCTGCTCGAAGGCTCCGTGTACTCGGTGCACGTTTCCGAAGGCATCCGGGATACCGAGGGTCGTTCCCTTCAGGGCTCGCGGTCCCAGTCATTCCGGACCGAATGGGACGAGGAGGATTCGGCGGAACCGCTTTCGTGGCGGTTCGGGTCTGATTTCGACGGCGACGGCGGTTTCCAGCTCGCCGCCGTCTCCAATGATAACGAGGACGTCAGTCACACCTGGAGCGTGGAGCCCGAAGCGGTCCGCTTTTATCTTCCCGAACTCGAGGAATCCGAGGTCAACTATACCGACGCGGGCGCCCTGATCGCCGTGGATGGCCTGGGGGATGGGAACTACCGGGATTTTCGGATCGTTTTGACCGGGGAAATCATCAATATCGGCCACGACTGGAACCGTTTTGGTATTGTCGCCCTCGCCAACGACAAACTCGGCCAGGAGCCTTATTACAACGAGAGCAGTTACTACAGCGCCCGCCTGCAGCGTCCGACCACCGGAGCCCGCCAGCTTCGCATCGCCAATGAAATGGAAAATCACCTGGGGGGAAGCAGCCTGCAACTCGACCTGCCCTATGCCCTGACCTCCGGCACGTTCACCTTTACGCTCACCGGCACCTACAACGTAGACGGGGCACTGCTCATGGAGCTGAACCTGTGGCACGAAGATCACCCGGACGAAGACTGGACCGTGCAGACCGACCTCAGGAGCTCCCCGAAGGATGATATCTACTTCGGTTTCGGCGGACGATTCCGGTCGGGAGTGGGATCGAAAACCGAGGTGTTGTTCAGCGATTTTTCCATCGAGTTTCCCGACTCTGAGGAACCGCTCGACCATGTTTTTGTCGAGGCCGACCTCGATGCCGACGCTACCGGTGATGGCGTACCGGACTGGTGGATACAAGAGCATTTCGGTTCGCCCGACGGCGCGCACGGCGACCACCAGGCCCCGGACGGATCGGGCTGGACCGTGCGCGGCCATTACCTCGCCGGCACGGATCCGACCGACCCGCACTCGGTCTTGCGTTTATCCGCCGACCTCGACGGCGCCGGCCAGGCGATCCGGCTGCACTGGCCCAGCGTGCCGGGGCGGGAGTACTTTCTCGATTCCTCCGGCTCGCCGGCAAGCCTCTCCGGAGCCTGGGAACCGGGCGGAGAGATTTCCTCGACCCCGCCCCGGAACGACTACGTGTTGCCCGTGGGCGAGGAAGCGGCCGGTTTTTTCCGCTTGCGGGTCCGTCCGGAGAGGTGAGAGACTCAAGTGTCGGTCGACAGGGTATACGGGCCGTTGTCGGCCAGGGATGCATCGCCGGAAAGCGGCCGTTCCGCGTCGCGGGGGTACCGCCCGTCGGGCGATGGGCGCCGGGCGGGGTGGAAGGAGGATTCGAAAACCGAAACAACACAAGGAGCGAAGTATGTTTCAGATGAATTGCCGGTGGTTGATGGTTGGGGTTTTGGCGGCCTGGTTTTCGGGAGCACCCGGGATGGCGGTGAATGAATTGGTGGTGGATCCGGACGTGCGTCTGGTATCCGCCGAGCGTATCTGGGACGGTGCGCCGCACAATGCCTTTACCGGCCTGGCCCGTTTCCATGACCGGTGGTACGTTGCGTTTCGCGAAGGCGAGCGCCACGGCGTGGATTACAGCGGCAGCATCCGCGTGCTGGCGTCGAGCGACGGCAGGGACTGGGAATCGGTCGCCCTGTTGGAGGATCCGGATTCGGATCTGCGGGATGCCCACCTGGAAGTGACCGGGGACGGTGAACTCATGCTGCTGGGCGTCCGTTCCTTCGGCTCGGATCACGATCCGCGTCACCAGCCGGTCGCATGGTTTACGCGGGACGGCGACTCGTGGACCGACCGGATCGAGATCGCCGAGGCCGACTACTGGCTGTGGAGCATAACCTGGAACCCGGATTCGGGGTACGGCTATGGAATCGGTTATCACACGCCCTCGCGCGACCGAGTGCGGCTCTACCGGACAGCCGACGGGCGTGATTTCGAGGTGCTGGTTTCCGACCTCGGCCTGCGGGATTATCCGAACGAATCGTCGATCGTGTTCGGCGGGGACGGCACCGCCTACGCGCTGCTTCGGCGTGACGGTGGGAAACGGGAGGCCGAGATCGGTGTGGCCCGTCCTCCTTACACGGAGTGGCGGTGGAAGAGCCTCGGGGTGCGTTTGGGCGGGCCGGAGATGCTGATGCTGCCGGACGGAAGGCTCCTCGCCACCGTGCGTATGTACCCCCGCGGCGGCATGAGCGAGTGGGAGACTTGGGTCGTGTGGATCGACGCGGATGCCGGGTCATTCAAGCCGGCCCTGCGTCTGCCGAGTGGCGGGGATACCAGTTATGCGGGCATGCGCTGGCATGACGGGCATGTCTGGATCAGCTACTACTCCTCACATGAAGGCCGCTCCAAGATCTATTTCGCACAGGTGGAAATCGATGGGGTCGGGCGCTGACTGGGGGAATGGCCTTTTGTGGAGATTCGCGGTGAAGGAGAGGCGGATGCCCGGGTGCTTCGGCAATTCGCGACCAGGACCCGGGGGCGGGATCGGTAGGTGGGCTCAGAGGCGGGCATATTACTGTAGAAGCTTTTCCCCCATTTCTTCCCAAAGGCTCAAGGTTCTTTAAAACCGCCGGGTCGAAAGCCATGTTAGCTTGCATTTCCGCTTGCGTGCGGATAGCCTCGTTGTAAAGGAGGTGTTTCTCATGCCGGAGTATCTGTACAAGTGTGCGTCGTGCGGGAAGCCGTTCAGCGTGTTTCTGTCCCTGGCGGATCGGGAGAAGAAGGAGCGTCGCAAGGAGATTCAGTGTCCCAAGTGTAAAGGGACAAATGTCGAGCACCTGGTTGAGCCGTTTTATGCCAAGACCGGAAGAAAGAGCTGAGTTCAGGCGGGGTGGTGGGTATGGTCGAACCGAGGGTGGAAAGGGCGTTGCGCTTACCCGCTCTGGTCCGTTTTCCCGGCGTTGATTCGACCTGAGCGAGCGGGACTAAACACCGAGCTTTTTCAGGGTCTCCTGCAGGGCTTTGGCCGAGTTCTGGAGGCCGAGTTGTTCCTTGGGCCAGAGTTTGAGTTCGACCTGGTCGATGATTCCTTTGCGCCCGACGACGGTGGGGATGCTCAGGCAGACGCCGCGAATGCCGTAGGCGCCGTGCTGGAGGGAGGACACCGGCTGCAGGCGCCGTTGGTCGAGGGCTATGGCGTGGACGGTGTCGCGGATGGTGAGGCCGACCGCCCAGCCGGCGCCGCCTTTTTTCTTGATCACCTCGGCGCCGCTGCCGCGGGTTCGTTCGAAGACGCGGTTCCGGAAGGGTGGGGTGAATCGGGGAAGGCCCTCGAGGGGCAGCCCGTTGATCGCGGCGCTGGACCAGACCGGGACCATGGAGTCGCCGTGTTCGCCGAGGATGAGGGCCCGGACCTGGGTGGGGGCGAGTTCGAGTTCCTCGGCAATAAAGGAGCAGAAACGCGCGGTGTCGAGTTGCGTGCCCAGACCGAGCACCTGCCGCCAGGGCAGCCCGAGCCGGTCGGTGGCGATGCGGGTGAGGATGTCGACCGGGTTGGAGACCACAAAAACAATGGCGTCCTGTTTCATGCCGGCCGTTAGCATGCTGTCGAGGATCTGGTTGAAGAGGGAGACGTTCCGGTTGATCAGGTCCAGACGTGATTCGTCGGGCTTGCGCCGCAGGCCGGCGGTGATGATGAAAAGGTCCGTATCGGCGGCCCGATCATAATCGCCGGCGTAGATGCGCTGGTCGCTGGCGAACGCACTCCCGTGCAGGAGGTCGAGGGCCTCGCCCTCGGCCATGTCGACGTTTGCATCGAGTAATTGGATCTCGGAGACGACTCCCCCGCACTGCAGGGCGAATGCCGCACAGGATCCGACCCGTCCCCCGCCGCCGATAATGGTGGTCTTCATGGATTTTGGATTTCGGATTTTGGATCTTGGATTTGAGTCCGATTCCGCTCCCCGGGATGAAAGTAACCGGGACGTGGGCGGGAATGATACTGGCCCCTGGGGTGAGGCCGGGAAATAGGGCTCCCGGAACGAAGGGTTCTTTTACGGCTCGCAGTGCGAGCCACAGAGAAATCGAAAATCCGCAATTCAAAATCCAAAATCATCGTCTATCCTTCCGGAGTTCCTTTTCGATCAGGTCGGTGATGGTTTGGACGAGCTTTTCGGCTTCAGGGTCGGTATCGGCCGCGTCCCGGGCTCGCCCGGGAACGGCGCAGGTGACTCCGGGACGGAATTCGCCGTTGTCGCAGAGTTCGCATTCGCGCAGAGCGGCGCGTTTATCGTCCATGCCCAGGTCCTGCCGGATTCGTATCAGGTCCTGGAGCTTGTCGGGTCCGAAGGTTTTCAGCCCGTTGCCCAGCTGGGAGGCGATCCAGAGGGTTTTGCAGTAGGCGTCGGTGTTTTCCATTTTCCAATACGCGTCTTCGATATCCTTGCCCCAGGTGATGACGCCGTGGTTTTCCATGATGATCGACTGGTGGTCGACCCCGAGCTCGCCGACCACCCGGGCGTTTTCCGGGGTGCCGGGGGTTTCGTAGGGCGCGAGGCCGATTTCGCCGAGAAAGACCTCGGCTTCCGGTATCATGCAGGTGGGCGGTTTGACCGAGGCGACGGCAAAGGCGGTGGCGTGGGGCGGGTGGGCGTGGACGCAGGCCTTGGCTTTGGGCTGGCGTTTCATGATGCCGAGGTGCGTATTGACTTCGCTTGTACGTTTTAACGTGCCCGCCACCTGGTTGCCGTCGAGGTCTACCATGCAGATGTCCTCCGGCTTCATGAAGCCCTTGGAGATCAGTGTGGGGGTGCACAGGACAAAGGTGTCGCCGACCCGTACGGTAAGATTGCCGCCGTTGCCGTCGACATAATCCTTCTCCCAGATCCGGCGGCCGATGTCGCACATGCGTTTCTTGAGGCGCTCAATCGGGGCAGAGGTGAAGAAGGCGCGGATTTCCGACGGGGTCGACGGATCGGCGCCCGGTGCCCACTTGTATTCGTAGTCGGGGACGGCGGGTTCGGATGTCGCCGCGGGCGCGTTCCCGGATCGGGTGGTCGGTGTCCTGGCGGCATGCCGGAGGAGGTCGCGGGCCGATGGGGTCAGAAGCGCGTCGGCGGGCAGGGAACCGGGGTCCTCGCCCCGGTTGAGGAACTCCTGAATTTCCTTTTCCGTAATGATTTGTCTCATGGCAGCGGTCGGTAATGGATTTTGTCGACCAGGAGTCCGTTTATGGCGTCGATGGGTACGTTGTCACCGAACGGAGCCGCGGCTTCGCGCCCTTCTATGAACCCCACCGTATCGCCGACTCCCGCTCCCAGGTTGTCGTAGACGACGATGCTGGGTTCACTGGTGATTTTCCGGTCGCCGGGGTGAGCGGTTTCCGGGAAGTAGTCGCGGTTGTAGGGAGTGACCAAAAGCCAGCGCGCCCCGTCGAGGGCGGGTGCGTTTTTGCTCAGGGTGACGCGACCGATGATTTTTCCGAGGCGCATAGGTGTCAGGTGGCTTTGGGATCCACGATGCCGGTTATCATGTGGCGAACGGGACTCCGGTTGTCCCGGACGGCGCGCCGGGCGGCTTTGCCGTCGGTGGAAACGATGACGATTTCGTGCATGCCCGCGCTGTGTGGATCGATGGCAACCACGGGACACCCGAACGCGGTGCCTGCCGAGTCGATCGGCTGGCAGATCAGGAGCCGCCAGCCGCCGAAACTGGGGTGCTTGACCGTGGACGTGATGGTGCCTTCTACGCGGGCGAGGTACATGATTCCTAGTAGATTTTAAGATTGTCCACCATGACGCAGCGGCGGGTGCGGGTGAAGGTGAGGGGATTGGTCACTCCTTCGCCGGTGGGGGTGGCGATGGAGTAGCTGAGGTAACCCTCGCCCCCGAGTCCGAGACCCGCCATGCAGGGACCGTTTTTGACGAAAAGGCTGGTGTCCAGGGCCCGGGCCATAGCGGTCATGTGGTCGACGTTGCGGGTGTGAATGATGGCGGTGTGTTTGTAATTGTGTTCCGCCTCCCGGGCGCGGCGGATGGCTTCTTCGATGTCGCGGACCCGAACAACGGGGAGAACGGGCATCATCTGCTCCTCCTCCACGAAAATGTCGTTGGCATCGGTTTCGGCGACGAGAAGCCGGGTCTTCTCGGGAACGTCCAGCCCGGCGCGCCGCGCGAGGACCGTTGCGTCCCGGCCGACCAGTTCCTTGTTCACCGCGACGTGCGAAGCACCGTTCCCGGTCTGCCGGGTAAAAGCCTCCTGGCGCAGGCGATCGAGCCGGGGTTTGTCCAGCCGGACCGCGCCCTCCCGTTCCAGGTGTCCCATGAACTCGTCCGCAACGCGGTCGATGACGAACACCTCCTTTTCGCCGATGCAGAGAAGGTTGTTGTCGTAGGCGGCGCCCTGGATCACGTTCCGCGCGGCCTTGCGGAGGTCGGCGCAGCAGGTGACGACCACCGGGGGATTTCCGGGTCCGGCGCAAATGGCGCGCTTCCCGGTTTTCATGGCCGCCGCCACCACGGCGGGGCCGCCGGTGATGCAGAGGAGGCGGACGTGATCGTCCGAACAAATCGCGTCGAACGAATCGAGGGTCGGTGTCTCGATTACGCAGACGAGGTTCTCGATTCCCAACTCGCGGTGGATGGCCTGATTATACGTCCGGGCGGCGCGCGCCGCACAGCGGGCGGCGGCCGGGTGGGGATTAAAGACACAGGCGTTCCCCGCGGCCACCATATTGATGACGTTGCCGCTCAGGGTGGGAATGGAGTGGGTGGCGGGAGTTACCGCGCCCACGACCCCGAAGGGCGTGTACTCCTCCATGGTGATTCCGTGGTCGCCGCTCAATCCGTAGGGTTCGATAAATTCGACCCCGGGAACCAGCTTGAGAATCTGCAGCTTTTCGATCTTGTGGTCGATCCGGCCGATTCCGGTTTCTTCGAGTTCGTCCCGGCCCCATGTTTCGGCGTTGGTTTCGGCGAGGGACTTGACGATTTCAATCACCTTCCGCCGTCCCTGGATTCCCTTTTCGGTGAGTTGGACAAAGGCCTCGTGCGCGGCCCGGCAGGCGGCCCGCGGGTCGTCGAAAACGCCGAAACGCCGTCTGCCCGGCGGCGGAACCCGAGGCGCCGACGGCACGACGTCCCCGCCGGAGTCGTTCATGCTGCCGTCGAGGGGTTCGTGGCCGAGTTTACGGAAGACCTCCGCTACGATATCCTGGATCTGGTTTTCGTCCATGGATTAACCGCTGTTGCTCGCGCTGAATATTTTCTTCCCGAAAACATCCACGGTATCGACGATTCCGATAATAACCGCGTCGACCGGACATTCCTTGAGGTTCGCCGCCAGTCTCGCGGAGCTTCCCTGGGAAAAGAGGACCATTTCGTCTATCCCGGCACCGATGACATCGATGGCGACGATCGTGTTTTGCCCGGGACGGAAACGGGAGGGATTCTTTTCGTCGACCAGTTGCGGACGCAGCAGGAGAAGCCGGTGTCCCTGCAGGGTGGGATCCTTCTTGGTCGAAACGACGGATCCTTCTACTTTGGCCAGGAACATGATGATTTATTTGGAGGATTTCTTTGGCAGTATCCGGCCGATGTCGTCGTGCGGGCGGGCGATCACGTGTACGCTGACCACCTCACCGCCGACCGCCCGGGCGGCCTGGACGCCGGCGTCGGTCGCGGCCTTGACGGCCGCGACATCGCCGACCACGGTGGCCGTGACGAGAGCGCCGCCGACTTGCTTTACGGGACCGGCCAACTCGACATTGGCCGCCTTGAGCATGGCATCGGTTCCCTCGATGAGGGCGACGAGGCCGCGTGTTTCCAACATTCCTATTGCTTGATGTGGCATGGTGCTTACGTGTTTTGGATTCCGGACTCTGGATTTGGTAGGAGGCATTAAAAACGCGGCGGGACTCAGATGGGATTTGCGGTGTTGAGCGCCTGGAGCATCCGGCGGGCCTCACGGGCCACGACGAGCTCCTCATTGGTGGGGATGACCCGGATTTGCACGCGGGATTCCGGTGCGCTGACGAGGGCTTCTGTTGCCATGGCCGTATGGTTGGCGATCGGGTCGATGAGGAGGCCCAGGCGTTCGAGGCCGGCGCAGACTTGTTCCCGCAGCCACGGATGGTTTTCGCCGATTCCGGCGGTGAAGACGAGCGCGTCGATACCGTCGAGCTCGAAAAAAAAGGCCCCGATCCAGTGGCGTATCTGCGAAACAAAGACATCGATTGCGGTTTGTGCTTTGCCGTCGCCGGCCAGCGCTTTCTGACGGATGTCGCGAAGGTCGTTGTCGCCGCCACTCAGCGCCCGGAGTCCCGACTCCCGGCTGAGCAGACGCTCCGCGTCGTCGACGGACAGGCTCTGTTCCCGCATGGCGTGGAGCAGGGCAAACGGATCGAGGTCGCCGCTGCGGTTGTTCTGGGGCAGGCCGGACTGAGGACTGGTTCCGAAACTGTTGCCGATCGGAATGCCGTTGCGGAGGCCGGTAACCGAGGAACTCCCGCCGAGGTGGCAGGAGATGACCCGGAGTTCGGGCCGGCCGGAATCGGTCGGCGCCGGTTGGGGCCGGTCGTAGAGGCTCCGGACGCGATCGCCGATATCGGGGCGCTGCAACAGGTCGGCGGAACGTTCGGCGATGAACTTGTGGCTGGCGCCGTGGTAGCCGAATCGGCGGACGCCGAGGGCGTACCAGCTCTCCGGCACGGCGTAGCGGCAGGCGGCTTCGGGGAGCCACTGGTAAAAAGCGGTTTCGAAGAGCGCCACCATGGGCGTTTTCGGCATCCTGTGAGTGAAAATCCGGATGCCCTTTACGTAGGGAGGGTTGTGGGCCGGGGCGATCCGGTTGCAGGCCTCCATGGCGGCCAGAAGCTCATCGTCCACGAAGGCGCAGCCGCTGCGGTCGCGCGCCAGGATCGTTTTGAAGGCGACGGCGTCGAGGTCGCGTTCGTGCCGGATTGAACCCGTCTCATGAAGATCCCGCAGACAGGCGTCTATGGCGCCGACGTAGTCGGTGACCCGCTCGGTCCCGCCGCGGTGGAGCTCGACGTGATCGTTTTCCCGGAACTCGAAGAGCCGGTACTTGAGAGAAGTCGAGCCGAGGTTGGCGACGAGGATCTTCATGGCGAAGGCGGCGACGGGACCCGGCCACACGGTCTGCGGTACGAAAGGGTTTCGTTTGCGGGTGGCGTTCGCATGGTGGAGGAGGGGTTTACCCCAGCCAGCTTCCCAGGCCGGCCAGATCCTGGTGCGGTCGGGGGATCACCTGGACGCTGATGACCGTGCCGACTTGTGCGGCGGCCGCGGCGGCGGCGTCGGTGGCGGCCTTGACCGCGGCGACGTCGCCACGGAAGAAACCGGTCACATAACCGCTCCCGATTTTTTCCCACCCGACAAAGGTGACTTCCGCCGCCTTGAGCGCGGCGTCACTTCCTTCGAGCAGGGCGCAGAGGCCCTGAACTTCGATCATACCCAATGCTTGCTGTGACATAGTCGTGTAAATGAGGGTTGTGGCGTTATTTCATGAAAACCTTGAGCAGGTCTTCGTGCGGCCGGGCGATGACGTGTGAGCTGACCAACTCTCCGACGCGGGAGGCGGCGGTGGAGCCGGCGTCGACGGCGGCTTTAACGCTGCCGACATCTCCCCGGGCCAGGACGGTGATAAATCCCCCGCCGATCTGGACGGATTTGACGAGGGTGACGTTGGCGGCTTTGACCATGGCGTCACTGGCCTCGATGCTGCCGGTGTAGCCCTTGGTTTCCACCATTCCTAATGCTTCGTTCATGATTTGCCTTTTCTGTTTGTTGGTAGGAGCGCTCAGCGCGTCAGTTCGCAATGGGTATCCGGTTTCAGGTTGCAGGCGTTGCCCTCGTCGGTGTCGATGTGGGCTTCGAGCTTTACCTGTTCGTCCACCCGTACGAGAACATCGTCAAAGGTCACCGCACACGGTCCGGCCACGCGGAGCTTGATTGAATCCTGGTTGTTGACCCCGTAAAAGGCGGCGTCATCCGGGTGCATGTGGACGTGGCGCCGGGCCCGGATGACCCCTTGGGGCATCTCGAGGAAGCCGGAGGGCCCCATCAGCATGCAGCCGGGAGTATCCTCGATATCGCCGGAAAGCCGGAGCGGCACGTCGAATCCCAGGGCGACGGCGTCGGTGTAGGCCAGCTCGACCTGGTTGATGTCGCGGCAGGGTCCGAGGATGCGCAGGTTGGAGATAACGCGGCTGCGGGGACCGATGAGGGTAACGGTTTCGCGCGCGGCGAAATGGCCGTCCTGGTAGAGCCACTTGTGGACCTGGAGCTCGTATCCCTGGCCGAAGAGCTGTTCCACCGCGTCCCGGGTCAGGTGGCAGTGACGCGCGCTGACGTTGACGACGAGAGGGCTGGGAGCGTTCGCGGCGGCGGGAACGGTCTTCCCCAGTCGCCGGTAAACGGCCTGGCGAACAAAGTGTTCGATGACCGCGCGTTCGGGCGGCGATGTTCCCGGGTGATGCATGATGATTGGGTCGGCTCGGACGACGTGTATGATGGGAAAATGCTGGAATTTCAGTCAATCGTAAAATGGCAGAAACATTTAAAAGATTGCAGAATCTTTCAAAATCTATCAAAAGCTGGGGTGTTGAGGGACTTCGGTGCCGGCTTTTCGGCTTCCGGGTTATCCACGAATGAATAAGCAAAATATCGATCGCCATGCAGACTGAAGAGCGCCAGGCGCGGTTGGAGGATTACTTGAAGAAGGTGGAGTTTGCCTCGCTGGAGGAACTCGCCCGGCACGTCGACGTCTCGGTTTCCACCGTTCGGCGTGACCTGACCTTGCTGGAGGAAGGCGGGGCCATTCGGCGCACTCACGGTGGGGCGCGGGTGGTGCAACCGAGGACGGATGAGTTTGTCTTTCGCATGCGCGACACCCGGCAGGTGGCGGAAAAGGAGGCGATCGGCCGGGTGTGCGCGGAGAGGGTGGGGCCGGACCAGAGCGTCATCCTGGATGCGGGCACGACGGTGTACCATGCCGCCAGTCACCTGGGGGACAAAAAGCCTCACATCCTGACCAATTCGCTGCCGGTGGCCAACCTCTTTTCCTCCTCGGGCATGGTGGAGGTGGTGCTTTCCGGAGGGGTGTTGTACCCGCGTCTGGGCGTGCTTGTGGGCCCGTTGACAGTGAGGGCGTTTTCCGAGATGCACGCGGACGTCGCGATCATGGGAGGCAGTGGCATCACCGAAGAGGGCATCTACAATACCCACGCGTTGCTGATCGATATCCAGAAGGCCATGATCCGTGCCGCCCGCACCGTGGTGTTTTGTCTCGACCATACGAAGTTCGGCCGCAAGTCGATGTCCTACATCTGCGGGTTGGGGGACATCGATTGTGTGATCACCGATGAACAGGCGCCCGACGAGCTTGTTCGGCACATTCGGAAACAGGGGGTGGACGTGATTCGAGCGCCGGCCGCGGCGGCGGAAAAGGCGCCCGGGTGACGTCACGGACCCGCCGGGACGGCGGCAGGTGTCGGGGGGGCGAGGTCCCGGCCGGTCGGATCAATCGGGGAGGAAGCGCGTGGTCATGATCTGATCCACGGTCAATTCACCCGTCACCACCCCGATTTCCCTCATGTCATCGAGAAGCCGGTTCATCCGGTCGTAGTCCAGCCGGCCGATGGCTTCACCCTGTTCGGGATCGCCGGTCACCAGGTTCATTTTCTCCATGGTGTCGATGGCGTAGGCGATAAATTCGGGACTCATGGCGTCGTTGCGACGGAGGATCATTTCGTTGGCCGGGGCGGGATTCCCGAAGAGGTAATCGCGCCAACCCTCGACCGATGCCGTGACAAAAGCCCGGACGATCTCGGGGTTTTCCTCCACGAAATCCCGGTGGGCGAAAACGACGTGGTAGGGATCGTAACCGGCATCGGCGATCAACCACGTCTCGACCTCGGCCCCTTCCCAGATCGGAAAAGCG